>JAPWUZ010000004.1 GCA_028275265.1 Armatimonadota bacterium
CCTCCCCCATTCTGTTCCGCGATACAATGGAAGTTTCACCATATCGTTGGTCAGCTCCTCTTGATACAACATTCCATCGAACCAGGTTGACTGCCTTTCCTGCAAATGGTAAACTATGCTAAACAATTCGGAAAACATCGGAACTGGAGGCACGCTGATGACCACAGTATCGCATTATCCCCTGAGCGAAGAACAGATTGCCTTCTTTCGCGAAAACGGTTTCGTGCAGCTGGACAACGTCCTGAGCGAGGAGGAGTTGCAGGCACTGCGCACTGCTGCCGATGAGGTGTTGTCACAACGCTTTGACCCCCGTATTGAAACCTCCGCCGCGAACCCCGAATACGAAAAGGTCTTCGTGCAGAAGGTGAACCTGTGGCGGGTGCATGAGGGCATCCGTCGCTATGTGCTCAGCCCGCGCATCGCTGAGATCGCGCGGCGTCTCATTGGTGCGGAGCGCATTCGCCTGTGGCATGACCATCTGCTGACCAAAATGCCAGGCGACAGCAAACCCTCGCCATGGCACCAGGACCGACCATACTGGCCGATGATAGGCTACGACCAGCTGTCGTGTTGGATGGCTTTGGACGACGTGGACGAGAACAATGGCTGTATGCAGTTCATCCCCGGTTCGCATCTTTGGGGTGAGCTGGAACCGATTAATCTGGTCACCCCGCAGGACATCTTCGCGCTCGTGCCCGACAAAGAGGTGAAACCTCCCTATGTTGCTCGCATGAAGGCGGGTAGCTGCACCTTCCATCATGGTCTGACCTTCCACTATGCGGGGGCGAACCATACCGACCGCCCACGCCGCGCGATGGTCACCATCTACATGGCGGATGGTACCCTTTACAGCGGTAAACCGCACGTGGTGACCGACGGCTTGGGCTTGCAGGTTGGCGAGCCGCTGGCCGGTGAGTTATTCCCCATCCTCTCGGAAGGGGCATAATTATTCGGCCCGCACCGACGCCAGATGTGGCTTCAACGGGCTGGGGAGAGGGCTGTCGGGACCGGAGCCATAATGCGGTGCGTTCACGTAGTGCGGAAACTCCCACTCCCCCAGCCCGCGCTTCAGCTCCGCGCGAATCTCCCAGAGCGACCGGCGAGGCGGAGGCAATAAGATAACCTGCGGAACGGCGGGCGGTGGGGTCACCGTCATCGTGGGAGACGAAACCGCCGGGTTCGGTATAGGAGCGGGCGATGGCAGCACGTAGCCTCTCTGGAACAGCGTGGGTTCCTGCCGAGGCAAACGACCGAGAAGTATCCCCAGCAACGCAAGCATGCCGAGAACACCCATGACGGCAATCGCGGCGGACGTTTTGTCAGCATGCCTCCACCGACCGGACGACGCGTGCGCCCGCTGCATCACCCGGTGCATATCCAAAGCCGTTTTGTCCACTCGACACCCCCGGGCGCGAAGTACCCATCCACCTGTAAAGCGAATATACTATAGTGTACTGCGTTCAGCACGCGGGGGTCAATACAATATCGGCACAGAAGTGATGAAACCACCACTCACCATATGGACAGCCCGGGCACTGGGAGGGAAAACCCGCCGGTGCATTCAGGTTTGCCTGCAGGAACGAGCGCGGGCGTATCTGGTGCTGCCATCGGAAACGCAGGCTCAGGTAGCGCGCGCGATCCTGAAAGCGGAGGGTATGCCCCCCGAACAGGCTGACCGGACGGTATGGAGCCTGTATGCGTTCGCCTCCGAGGTGGCACTGACAGCAGGAGAAGCGCGGGTGGTTCCTCTGCACCTGCGCCGCTGGATTCTTCGCACGGCGGTTCGCTCTCTGGCTCAATCCGGAAGCCTTCTGGAACGCGCTGCCGACCGCGATGGGATACTAACGCTTCTCTCGACGTGGGCAAGGGAGATGGCTCGCGAGGCGATTTCGCCAGAGGCGTTACAGATTCTAGCTCGGCATTCACCGGAAAGGGAGAAAGCGGCCGCGCTGGCACAGGTGTGGAGTTCCTACCGCCGCTTGCTCACCCAGCAAGGGTGGCAAGAGGAGGAAGACGTGTACCGCATCGCCGCACGGGTGTTGCGCGATTCACCCCAGCACCCTCGTGTCCCTTGCCGTGTGCTGTTTGACGGCTTCGCCCGCTTTAGCGCAAGTGAACTGGAGTTCTTACGCGCCCTCGCCGAAACCGGACGCGACGTGGTGGTCACACTCTGCTGGGAGGAAGGGCGCGACACGCTGTTTGAAAGCACCACTGCGACCCTGAAATGGCTTCAGGAGCATTTTGCGGTGCGCCATGAACGGGTGTCCCTGCCAGAGGATGAACAGACGTCCGCACCGGTTCTGCACATCGCTGAGCATCTGCTCTCTCCGTCGCCTGTTCAGGCACCCGCACAGCTACCGCCATCTGTGGAGATATGGGAGGCACCGTATCTGCTTGCGGAGATAGAGTGGATTGCTCGTGAAATTATACAGCTACACCGCAACGGCATGGCATGGGGAGAGATCGCAGTGCTTTGTCGTGACCTGCCGGTTGTGTTGCGGAGCATCGAGACGGTGTTCGCCCGATTTGCCATCCCCATGCAGAGTTTCGAAACCAGACCGCTGAGCGAGCATCCCCTGACGCGCTCCCTGACCGTTTTCCTGCACCTCCACGAAAGCGACTACCCACGCGAGTCCGTGTTGCAATGGCTGAAAAGCGGCTTTCTGCCGATACACATCATGGATGCAGACCGCCTGCGCCTGCAGGCGGTTCGCCAGGGCATACGTTCAGGGGCAGCAAACTGGCGTCGCCTAGCGGAGGAAGCATCGGGCGAAGGCAATCCGGCAGGCTCTCTCCTTAGCGCAACCGTCGAGTGGTCACAGGCTTTGGCACAGTCCTCCACCCCGAGACAATGGCTAGACACGCTCCAAAGGGCACTGGGCTCCGTAAAGTTCGGCACTGTGCTGGCATCGGAAGACGGCGACGCCCTCGCGCAGGCTCTGGAGGTAGCACATCAGGTGGTGGCCTTGCTGGACGCGGAGGAGACCAGCACGTCGAACGACTGGGCGCGAGCGGTGGAACAGGCCTGGGCGGTAACTCCCCAAAGGCACAGCCACTCCCTTCGCAACGCGGTGTGGCTTCTGGAAGCCGCTCGAAGCCGTCCCCTGCGTCCACGTGTGGCGTTCGTCATGGGAATGCAGGAGGGAAGGTTCCCCAAACGCGCGATAGAGGATGCCCTCCTGCGCGATGACGACCGCCGCCGGTTGAACGAACATGCGGGCTGCCATCTGCCACTGAGCACGGACACCGCCGCGTTGGAACGGCTTGTCTTCTATCAGGCGGCGACCTGTGCCTCACGAAAGGTCATTTTCACCTACTCTCGCACCGAGGGCGACCACGATGTGCAGCCTTCCTTCTACCTGCGCTCGCTCCGCGAGATATTCCCTCCTGAAAGCATTATCCAGCGCAGTCTGCGCCTGAACGACGTCACCGCTCCCCTCTCGCACACGGTAGACGAGCGAGATGTGGAGCGCACCCTGATAGATTCGCTCTTCGACTTTGACCCGCACACGCGCCGCGAGATGGATGCCGCGGAGCGTCTGCACACTGCACAGACGCTACATCACTGGCTGACCGAACATCCTGACAGGTGCAGGCAGTGGTGGCGGTGGCGCTATTTGCCCGATTTCCCCCGCCTCACCGTCCGTTTACCACATCCCACCCGCCGGGCTTACTCTGCGAGCGAGCTGGAAGATTTACAGCAATGCCCGTTCCGGCATTTCGTACGGTGGGAGATGAAACTGCGCGCGGAGAGGACACACTACGCTACCGGACAGGGTCGCTGGCTCCACGCGGCGTTGCATCGCCACCGACGCCACCCGGAACAGTCCCTGGATGCCCTGTTGCAAGAAATCGCGCAACAGCAACCGGTAGACCGTCCTGTCGGAGAACGCCACTTGCTGTTACAACAGCTGGAAGACATGGTGCGTTCGGTATTGGAACGGGAAGAGCAGATATACGCCGCTTTCGGCTTGCAGACGCTTTACACGGAGGCGATTTTCGGTCCCGCCCCCGATGAAGAGGAGCAAAGCCCGCAGGACACTGCTCCACCGTTGCGGCTGACCCTGCCCGACGGCGAAAGGATGCTGATATGCGGCAGGATAGACCGCGTGGACATCTGCCCGCAGACCTCTGCAGCGGTGCTCGTGGACTACAAACGAAACCTGAGCGACAGATGGTGGCAAAGGATACAGACAGGCGAGGATTTGCAGACGGTGCTGTACGTGGCTGCGCTGAGGCAGGTATGGAAGCTGACACCTGCTGCCGTTGCGCTGGACGGCGCGCTGGAGGGCAAAAGATGCCGCGTAGTGTTCACCGACACGGCAGGTAACGACCTCATGCAAAGGCTGGGCAAACAGCCGCAGGAGGATTACGGCGTGGTGCAGCGTGTGCACGGTCAACGCTGGAAAAGTATCGAGCGCACCGCGGCACAAAAAATCAACGAACTGCTGAACCGTCTGAAAGCCGGAGACATCACCCCCATACCCGGAGACCACTGCAGCCTGTGCGAATACAACGGAATATGCCGCACGGTGAAAGGGACGGACACGCCGGTGCATGATGGCGAACCATACCCCACAGACAAAAACACCTTGTGAAAATTGCGGGTTCTTGTGGAACAACCCCTTCGAGAACCCTCCTCCCGCAGGTACTGTATTTTACTCTGGTGTCCGCCGCAGCCAGCGGCGTTTGAATAGGCACAGGCTTCCCACCTGTGCCATTTGCTTTATGGTTGCCAGTCCACCCGTATACCGACCCCCTCTGCATGGTTTGGGAAGTTCAGCAACAGGTAGTGCCCCTCAGACCGTACGTTTACCTCCACTGCATTACCTTCTCCACCCCAGGCGCGCACCTGCGCCAGCGTTTTACCCGCCGTGTAGAGGCGTACCGCCGCAGTGGTTCCGCTCGGCGCTTTGATAAAGAAGGCGGTTGTGTTGTCACCCGCCTGCAGGTGCGTCATCCGCGCTGTAGCGTGCAGTACCGCAGGCGATTTCAGTCCGTCAGGTATCGCCTTGAAAAGTCCCCAGCCCCCTGCAGGCACGGAGGGATTGTTCACCACAGGCAGTGCCGGCTGCAGGACGTTGACATACCTGCCACGCAGGGTGACGCCCCGCTCGAAACAGCGCACGATGGTATAGTCCCCGCGCTTCAACACCATGTTGCCGCTCTCGTTGTAGGGAACGCACAGTCCTACCAGCGCCCTCAGCAGTTCACCCCCTTCAGGAGAGGACGCGAACATCTCTGGAGGTAGGGCACACACCAGTACACCTCCCTTGCCTAACGATTGACGCCATACCACCGGCTTGGCGCTGGCTCCGTCTTTCAGCAGCACCTCTGCCCCACGGGGCGGAGCCGTCACAGTGAGATTGGACAATGTTCTTACCGGAAACCGCGCCGGCAATCGGGTGTGTGCAGGATTCGCGCGCACCACCGCGCGACCTCGCCACGGCTGACCGCTGGCGCAGACCTCAAACTGATTGCCCATCTCGACCTCTAGGATAGCCTGCGCCCCTTTGCGTGCGGGAAAGCGATACACCCAGAACGCCTGTCCATCGGCGAATCGCGAGCCACCCACCAGACCCGAGCTGGCATCCGCAACCAGGTACGCTTTCTCCGCCGGAGAACCCACTTGGAAGCGGATTGTCGGCTTTCCGTCCACCTCCAGACGGAGCTCCGTCACCCAGGCACCCCACCCGTCCGACGGCTGTGCATCACTAAAGCGCACCAGCACACTGTCGTTTTCTCTCACAAAAGACGAGAGGTCTATCCGGTAACGTCGGCGGTTGCTGAGGTCGGTGATGTTGCGTTCCTCACGAGCAACCGTTGTCCATGAGGGCATTGGCGGCATACCCAGAGGCTCTCTTTTCGGCATGGCACCCCACAGTGTCGCAAACAGATGCTCCAGAGGCGATTTGTAGCTCGCTTTGACCCACCACGTATCCGCCACACCAGCGTATAGCGAATCGTCTCCCGTAACGATGAGCCATCCCCCCTGTTCCACCCATCTTTTGATAGCGCGATGAGTCTGTGCCGAAGGCGGAGTCATCGTATCATAGTTCAGCAACAATACCTTGAAGCCGTTCAGGTAGCCTTGCTCATGTGCCCTGTCCAGCGAAAGCACCTGTACGGGGATGCCTTTCGTCAGCAGCGGGTAAGTCAAACCGTCAAAGTTCTCCCAGCGGCTGCGCACCGGCTCCGCCCGTTGCCACATCATGCTGTCAGCCGTAAAGGTAGCGATGCCTGAAGTGCCCGCTTGCAGTTTGGCACCCTTCTGTTCGGACATGGACTGAAGCACGCTCAACACGGAAAGCACCTGCGTCGCCTGTGGATCAGGCACGCGCCCGAAGATGCGCTCCGGCCATGGCATGGCTTCATAGCGCGCCACATCGGGAAACATCAGCGCAGCGATGAGCGTCTGCTCATAATTACTGCGATAGTCCTCCATCGTGCGATTGGGGTTGTCCTCGACGGGGTCCATCAGGAACCAAACCTTTTTGCCCGTGCCTCGCACCAGATGCCACAGCGAGGAGTACTCCAGATAGGCGGTCTCGAAGGTGCGTTCCGCTCTGATGCCATCCAGCAAGCAGGGTGTGCGTGCCGTACCCGTCCACACCTGCCCGATAATCTCCTGCAGTTCGGGCATCGCCACCGCCGCCGCGTGCGGAAAGACGATACCCCAGTTCGCATAGTTGATGGGACTGTGAATCGCCAGCATCCGGCAAGCATCTGGCTTCACCCGTTGCGCTTCGCGAAGCATCTCCCGGATGATGTTCAGCTCCATCTGAGCCTTCAACCGCTCGCTGCGCCACCTTGCCAGCGGGCTGCTGTGCGGCGGTTGCCATTCCTCTCCATACACGCGCTGCCACTCCTGCTTAAAGCTCTCTTCGTAACCGGCACGCGCGAAGTACTCCGGTTCTTCGGGAACAATAGCCACTGAACCGTTTGCCAGTGCCTCGCGAACGTACTGTTTGGCTGCCTCTATGCGCGCGGGAGCAGGAACCATGTAGTAGCTGACGCGCTCGATCACTAATGGCAGACCGTAGCGATCGCGCTGCACTTCGTCGGGATGAGCCTGCGCATAGTCCGTGTAAGTGCGGAAGCCATACATCGTGTGTACGGTGTAACCTGCCTGCAACCACGAGCGTATTCGCTCTGCCTGCGAAGAGTACACGATCGCCACATCGGCTGGCACGGCGATGGAAGGCTGATACATCGCGCCGGTCTGGAAGGAGGTCACCGCATCACGCCGCGCCAGAGGACGCAGCGATACCCCCAGCAGCCGTTGCAGCAAGTCGGGTATACGATTGCCATCCGCACCTGGCCGGCGGGCAGAGGGTTCCTGTGCATCCACCGCGGCAATCAGCAGTACAACGGCGAAAACCAAAACCACCAGAATCTGTCGCATGGTTATCTCCTCCATCCGAATCCAGGCTCAGGGATAACATACTCTTCCTCCTCTCTGTCCGTTATTGCACCATCACCATGTTCTTGTCCGACAGGCGTTCTCCATCCTGCCTCTGGTTGCGCATACAGCCCTTCCAAAGTATAATGATTCAGGCTGCTCTCGTGCAAATAGTCTGTGAGGGTGTTCGGTAATAACGGGATGTAGCCGCAGGCTTTAGCCTGCGCTTATGGAGCCCAGGTTTGTGGAGGGCGAAACACGCAGTCACGAGGTTATGACAATGAGTGTTTTTGACGGCAGACGAATACCTGCAGACAAAATGGGGTTAGACTGGGAGGGCATTCGGCGCGGTGACTACAGCGACCGCTACTTCTGGAACGGCATGACCATCCTGACCCATCTAGCCCGGGAAGGCTATCGTTTTCAGGGACACTCCTCCCTGCTCGAGGCGCAGGGTATCTTCGACTACCATCACCTGTCCACCGGCGACATGGTGGTGGAAATGCAGTGGTTTCCCCGCCGTAAGCCCTTCGCGGTGGTGGCAGGCGTGGACGCCGCAGTCGCCATATTGCAGCTGTGCAGCGGCGAGTGGGATGGAGATACCTTCATCCCCACCGGCGACCGGCTGCAGATACTGGCGGTGCAGGACGGCGACCTCGCCCCATACGCGGGCAACCCGATGGAGATTACCCCTGTGCTGAAAGTGCGCGGACGCTACCGCGATTTCGCTATTCTGGAGACGCCCACGCTCGGCGTGCTGACCCGCGCCAGCCGCATCGCCACCAACACCTACTTGCTGATGCAGGCGGCACGCGGCAAGCCGGTGCTCTTCTTCCCCGCCCGCTTTGACCTGCCCGCTACACAGGCAATGGACGGCTACGCATATTACGTCGGCGTGCAGCGATACAACATGGACTTTGGACAGAACGTACAGCCCTTTGTCTCGACGCCGGCACAGGCGTCACTGTGGGGAGGCAGAGCGGGAGGCACCGTCGCCCACGCCATGATTGCCTGCTTCCTCGGCGACACCACCGAGCTGATGCTCCAGTTCGCCCGCATCCTGCCGCCGGAGGTTCCGCGCATCGCCCTGGTGGACTTCCACAACGACTGTGTGCGCACCTCGTTGCAGGTGGCTATAGCCTTCTTCGAGCGATACCGACAGGCAGTGGATGCAGGCGACATGGATACCGCACGTCGATACCAACTGTACGGTGTGCGCCCCGACACGGGCGGCGAACTGCGCGACCGCAGCCTGCAACACCTGCCCGACGATCCCAGCCTTTACGGCGTCAGCCCCGCGCTGGTACGCACCCTGCGCGATGCTCTCGACAACGCCTGGCAAGATTGGAACATCCCCGCTGAATGGCGCGAGCGCGCCGCCGAATGGTGCCGCCAGATTAAAATCGTGGCCACGGGCGGTTTTAACCTGCACCGCATCCGTCAGTTCGAAGAAGAGGGTGTGCCTGTGGACATTTACGGTATCGGCTCCTCCTTCTTCTCGAACAGCTCCGCGGAGGGCACGGTAACCGACTTTACGGCGGACGTCGTGCGCGTTCAGATAAACGGACGCTGGGTGCACATGGCGAAAGAGGGACGCCAAGCCTGCGAAAACCCCAACTTGCAGCCAGTGGAGGAGATGCTATGAGCGAGTGGACACTGCCCTCCGCCGAACAGATAAAGCATCATGTGTTGCGCAACCTTTCTTTCTGGGCGGAGCACGCCGTAGACCGCGAACATGGCGGTTTCTGGACGCACCTGAACCGCGACGGCAGCCGCTACGGCGACGGGCAGAAGTTTCTGGTCATGCAAACGCGCCTCATCTACTCCTTCGCCATCGGCGCGCTCTGGAGCGGTGACAGATTCTGGAAGCCGCTCGTGGAACACGGCGTGCGCTTCCTTCAAGACAAGATGCATGACCCGAAATGCGGCGGCTGGTTCTGGACGGTTTCGCGTGAAGGCGAGCTGACCAACGGCAGCAAGATGGCGTACGGACACGCCTTCGTGGCATACGCCCTCGCCTACGCCGGACACGCCCTGCAGGACGACGCCCTGCTGCACGACTCAGAAGACGCCCTGCACTGGATGTACGAGCATCTGTGGGACGGCGAACGGGGCGGCTACGTGCAGTCGCTGACGCGGTGCCTGTTCCCGCTGGACAACACGAAGCGACTGGACACGCAACTGCACAGCATGGAAGCGGCGTCGGTGGTGGCGGCGTTCGCGGGTTCGGCGTTTGCACGAGAACATCTGCGCGAGCTGGCGCAAATCGTGGCGACACGAACCCTCCATCCGAACGGAAGATGCGCCCGCGAGTGGTTCCTGAACGACTGGAGCGAGAACGTGGATGCGACCGGCGGACACGTCAGCATCGGGCACAATCTGGAGGCGGCGTGGTTCCTGCGGGTTGCCGGGCTGCAGCTTGGCACGGACGCCTTCGCCCCCGTCGCGGATGCGCTACTCACCTTCTGCCTGCAGCACGGATGGGACGGATCCCGTCAGGGCTTCATCCAGACGGTAACGCCGGAAGGCAGCGCGGTGAACCGCCACCTCATCTACTGGACTCACGGGGAGGCGATGGGCGCGCTTTCCCTCTGGTGGCGGCTAACGCAAAAGGACTGCTACCGCCAGCGGCTGGCACAGGTATGCCACACAGTGCTTTCCCGCTTCCACGACCCCGACTACGGCGACTACTTCGAGACTCTGGACGATTCCTGCCAGCCCACCCACACCTACAAGGGCAGCGCATGGAAGGCGGCGTACCACCTCACGCAGGCGTGGTGGCATGTTGCCAGAAATCTTTACGAAACGGATGCGGCGTGCGTGTTGTAAGCTGGGTGCGTCTGCGCCTTGCTTGAGGCCGGGGAAGCCTTCACTTCGGGTTCTTGCGCCAGGCGTCGATGTCTATGACAAACACTTCCCCATCTCGCGAGGTCACGAATAGTTTATTCCGACACACTGCTGCAGAAAGGCATTCATCCGCTTCGCTCAAGCCCAGCACACGCCTGACTTGCCTGCCTAACAGGTCTATGGCAGCAACACCAGAGTCCGCTCGTCTTTGTGGGCGATTGTAGAGGGGCACGATTTCGTTCTTATCATCCCAGAAAGCGACGGGGGTATACAATTCGTGTCCTGAAAGGGCTAGACCATCATACACCTTTGCCGCCGCGCCATAGCGGTTGCGCAGTGTGTGTTGTATCCGCGTTGACCATGAGGGTTCGGCGTGCGTGCGAGTGTCTATGAAGATAACCCCGCGCCACGGAACCGCTTGTGCCAGCACCAGATAACGACCGTCAAGCACGAACCCTTTCAAGAACAGAACGGCACAGGGTCCCCACGTAAACTGCGTAGACCAGACACCGCGTATAGTGTCCCAGACCTGCACCATTACCTTGTATTCTCCCTCGCGCACGCGAAGAGCCTCATCCGTATAGCCACCACGTACGGCATAGAGCCACCTGCCGTCTGGGGACAGGGCGACGTCAGTAACGCCCGAGCAGGGTATGGATTGCTGAATCTGCTGCGTGTGTAACCTCACCACATCTATCTGCTGGAAGCCACGTGCGTATGCCAAGGGGCTACGAGGAGGCTTGTCAAAGCGAAGAGCATAGGCGACCTCTCGTTTCTTGTCCACCTCCCATTTCTGGTAGCCTGAATGTGCCAGTCTCGCCTCAAGCCCGTGCTGTCTCATGGCGATGGCAGCTTGCGGGTAGGTGTAGTCGTGAACCTTCCATGAGAAAGTCAACTTTTCCGTGTTGGCGTCCACTTCGTAAACCGCACGCGGAAGGTTCTCGGACATACAGACCAGCCACACACGTCCATCGTATGCGAATGCGTGAAGGGGTGAAAGTCGTTCTCGAACTCCCTGCAACATTCGCACGAAGTGTCCGTTATTTTGCGGTGGTTGCATAGGCGTCTCTCCTATCCCAATATTTTTGCGCACAGACATTCTGACGCCAGGGTCTGAACGGGCGGGGGCAACCTCTTCCAAACGGTGCCCCAAGAGCGTTAAAGCATCAGTTAACCCTCTCGGCTTCAAGCCATGCATCCGGCGCGGGGTCTTGTGGGGCGGGACGGTGCTGACCCTGCGCCGAAATCTACTTTCTTCCTGTCGCCGAACCACCCGGCACCCGAACAATGGCGTAACCTCCGGGACGTGGGGGATGCGGTCTCCAATAGGTCAACGAAATCGCAAGATACTGATGGTCAGGGGTGAACCACGCTTTCTCCGGCATCCACAAGCGCCCATCCTCGTCCTTCGGATAGCGGGGCACACTCGCCTCACCAATTAGACGCCCGTCCTGGTTCCAAAAGTGCACGTGCAGCAAACCCGAACTGCCGTCAGAAGAGACGCGATAGATAGCCACCATCTTCCCATCTGGTGACAACAGACCTAGTTCACCGATGCGAGGCGATGGTAGAGCCACTACCCGCTGAAGCACCAGCGTCCCCTGACCGCGTTCTGGAGCGTCAAAAAGCAATAGCCGCCGACGCTTGCCCTTCTCCCAAAGCAGTACTACCCGCTCGCCATGTTGTCCCAAATGCACATTGTTGACAGTCCAATCCTGTTGTTCATACCAGGAAACATCCTTGCCGTCATCCCGCAAAGTGGGGCGAGGCTCCTCGCCTGCATCAAACTGCCACGAACCCATCCAGCCCAGCTTCCCGTCACGGGTGATTATCGCCATCTGGTGTTCCCCTTCCTCCGCTACCTGCCGCGCACCTGAAGGCACGTTCAACCCCAACGACCCTAAAAGGTCAGCCTCTGACATTACTTCCAGCAGCACATATGACCTCGAAAGGCACTGTTCTGGGGGAAAGATATAGTAAAAGCCCGCACCATCAACCTGCACCGGCTCGCCACTGCCCAAATGGACAACCTGTGTCCAGTAGTGATTTCGCTCACGTCTGGTTCTCCCCGAAACAACCAGAAACGAACCGTCTGGCGCGAGTGCCGCTTTTTCCACTGGTGAAGTGCGAGTGAACACCTGACGCCCTGTCTGGAGGTTCCTGACCGTAATCCGCTCAATGATCTCCCAACCGTGCCGTGCTATCAGCACTTGATTACCTGCCACTTGCTCCACACAGCCTTCCGGTGAACAGCTGGGACTGCCCTCGCTGATACCCTGTGAGCGGCTTTCCCAAACGATGGTGCCGTCCTCTCGCACACAGCGTATCCCTCCCCGGTAACGCACCTCTTCGTGAGGGTAAAGCCACCCTCTGGGCGGTTTGAAGATGTAGTAATCGTATACCAGATACTTGCCATCCGCGGACAGGCGTGCATTCCCCAGCTCCTCCCCTTCTCGGAGCTGGTGCGTCCACAGAGATCGTCCCTGCCTGTCCTGCAGTTCGACCCGATGAACCCCCTCCTCTGGGTGAAAGCCGATCAGTATCAAGGGTTGCCCCTCACGGAAGATGAAATCCTGTCCGGTCGTTCGTGGCTCCAGCAGGATGAGCAGGGGGGACTGTTCCGGCCGTTGCCGGGTAAGCAGCCACGCGCCGCCGGTCAGGCTGAGGACAGAAACCACTATTATTGCGCTAACCACCGCTTTCATGGCATACCTCCTAATCTGGAATAGCGTCGAAGTTCACTTCCACGACCTCGCTATTTACCGTCACTGTATGTGAAGACGGAATGAATGTGTATCCCTCTTTTTGTGGTGTAATGGTCACCGTCGTGCCGGGAGGAATATGCACCCTAAAGTGTTCGCCTGGCGTTTTCACCCTGCCATCGACCCGACCTCCGCGTATGCTCATGACCACCCCATTTCCCGCCCCATTTATTCGACCAGTCAACACATAGAAAGTTTCCGGTTGGAGCCAACGAATGGGGTCTTCACATTCTCCAGAATCGTATCTAGGCTGATTTGTGTCCTCGCTGAGGAAAACTGAGAAGTGCAAGTGCGACCCCGTCGTTTCGGCGTTCCCTGAGTTATCTTCCCTTTTGCCATCGCGGGGATGAGAGAGCAAATGGGCGTAGTATGTCCACACATACCGTGTCTTGTACACGGGTATGCCGTCTCGTTCTCCCATGAGGTCTACACGCTTTTGCTCAGTGGTGCGGAGCCAGTACCGCCAACCCCCGCGTTCGTCCTGCGTGTCTGGAACGTTTTGGATGCCTTCATGAGCGTCCTCAATGGGTTGTGCGGTGGGAAATCCGGCGACGTTATAGTTGGGGTGTGAGAACCAAATGTCTACTCCTCGGTGTATGCGACCAATGTTCGGGTTCAGGTTAAAACCACCCCAAATAATTTCCGGTTCCGGCCACCGCATCGCGAATATCCGCACCCGCTGTGTGTCAGGGTTCCCAATAACCCGTCCGCCACGCAGCAAGTGCACGCGGATAACGTGGGCTCCTCGGCTACTCTGTGAGGTATCCCACACGTATCGGAACTTCGCAAAGCGTCCGCCCACGTGAAAAGGCGAGCTGAGGTCTCCCTTGAGCGAGTCGTTCACCCACAGCCGAACCACATCGCCGGGTTGATAATGCCTAACCAGCACGCGCACGTCTATCTGGCAGCGCCGACGAAACTCTAGGGCGTCATCCGGCGCATAAATGTCCACCGAAGGCATGAGGATTTGCGCATTCAGCGGCAAGGCGGGTTTGCGCCGATGGCACTTCTCGCGGGCAACGTGGTCATCCACCGCGTGAACCATGAAGGGGAAGCTACCTCAAACTCAGCCAGCTGCCCCGCGCGAACCGCGTGAGCGTTAGTCTGCTCGGAGATGGATTGGTGTATCACGCTGGCGGTGATGATGCTGCCGGAATTGGGCTGCACCACGACACGCACGGCAAACTGCCCGCCGATGGTGGCTCCTGAGTTGGCAACCACTGCGCCTTGTCCAGGGTTGGTGGAAGGATACCACAGGGCATATATTCTCACCGAGGCGGAGGCGCTAGTGTTAGCCAGCAGGGTCCCGTTGAGGACGGCAAATGCGGAGAGGGCACTCCGTACCCCCCGTTTGAGCAGCAAAACAAGGCTTTTCATCTTTTCTGCTCCTTTCACGAGGGGTAGATGTCTGCTTACATCATACCAGCATTTTTGCAGAAATGTCAACGGTTTTGAGAGGGTGTTCAGAAAATCTGCCGGATGCCATCCGGAGGGAGAAGCTTCAGCTGAACGACGCACTGCACACATGACTCGACCGAAGCCTCGCCCTCCACCATTCAGCGCAGCCCCTCAGTCATTCCTGACCGTGATTTCCGCCTGCTCCACGTTCAGCCCCCAGATGTATATCTGGCGGGGGTCTGTCGGCTCGGGGCAACGGAACTCGACCGTGCGAGGCTCTCCGGGCAGCAGGAACAGGTAGTTATCGCTGACCTGCACCGCGTCCTGCGGAAACACCAGATGCACGAAGTGCGCATAGGCATCCGCGCTCAGCTCGCACTGCCACCGACAGCCCTCTTCGCCCAGCGGCGTGAACACAGCGCGCACCTTCGCTTTGGGCATCTGCAGGTGCTTCCATTCCGCGAAGAAATGCACGTTGTCGGGGGCGGGCGCACCTCGCTTCACCTGCACCACCAGGAACTCCGTGCGCGCGTCCTGCGCAGGAGGCAGCTGCAGGAGCTGCTGCGCACTGTTGGCAGGCACTTTGACCCGATGCACCTCGTCAGAGAGCGTGCCGCCGTCCAGCCGCAATCGGCGCAGGCGCAGTTCGCTGCTGGTTTCCTGAAGCGTATCGTTCACGCCCCACAGCGTCACGGAGCCGTCCTCTTCCTGTCGGAAGGTGTACAGCAGCGGCGCGAACGCCCGGGCAACGGTGTGATACGCCCCTTTGGGGTTCAGGTAGTAGTCAATGACGCTCCACGAGATGCCAGGCCAGCAGTCGTTCAGCTGCCAGAAGAGCGCGCCGCTGCACTCGAACTTGCGTCGGCGGTAGTGCTCGATGCCGAACTTCAACCCTTCCGCCTGCACCAGCTGCGACAGCACCACGTATTCCTCCATGTTGCGAGGCTGCCATACATGCGCCTCGAACAACTTCTCCTTGCGCGAGGTGTCGGGGTCCTTGATGCGGTACAGAAAGCCCTCGCTGTCGTAGAAGAACTGCTCGGGCGCGATGTTGCGCTGCAGGGTGCGCAGGGCGGGCGCGCCGTGCATCCCGAACTCGCTGATGAACCGTCCTTTGTCTTCAGCGTAGTGACGGTACGAAACGCCCTCCGGCGTTGGGTTGGCACGCGGTTCCTCTCGGCTCTTACGCGGGTAGACCATACCTGCCCATACCTGCCAGTTGTGTTTGTCGCCCGCGAGGTCGCTGTTGGCATCGTCTCCGCCCCACGGGCTGCCCGGCCAATACAGTCGCGAGGGGTCTAACGCCGCGCACACCTGTGGCAGGATTTCCTCATAGATGCGTTTGCCATAGAAGGGAAAATCGGGTTCGTTCCAGTGAATCATGCTGTCGATCCACTGGTTCTCGTTGTTGCCACACCACAGGGCGATGCACGGGTGATTGCGCAGCTGTTTGACCACACACTCCGCCTCCCGACGCACCTCCTTCACAAAGTCCTTATCATCGTCAGGATAGGCGGCGCAGCTGAACATAAAGTCCTGCCACACGAGGATGCCCAGCTCATCGCAAGCGTTATAGAACTCGGGCGACTCGTAGATACCGCCTCCCCACACGCGCAGCATGTTCATATTGGCGTCTCGTGCCATCTGCACCAGCTTCCGGTAGCGCTCGGGGGGTATCGAACCAATCAGGTTGTCAGCAGGTATCCAGTCTGCTCCTTTGGCAAACAGCTTCACGCCGTTCAACACAAAGGTGAAGTTGGTAGTGTCGGGTTCCCTGCCGGGCGACTGGTCTATCTCGATGGTGCGCACGCCGAAGCGTATCGAGCCCGTGTGAAGTACATTCGCGCCGTCCAGCAGCTCCGCTTCCACGGTGTAAAGGTGCGGCGTGCCCAGGTCGTGGGTCCACCAGAGCTGCGGCGACTCCATCCACAGGGTGGTCTCCGCCTTGCCATCGACGACAGGAGCAACTACTCGCCAATCCTGCCCGTGGTCGCGCACGAAAAAGCTCACTACCAGCGGACGATTATTCTCGTGGATGTGTTCTATCTCCGCGCTCAGGCGCACCTGCGCCCCGTTTTCGGTGAGACGCTCGGTGTAGGCAAACAGGTGGGCAATCCGCGCCACCGAGTGAGCCTCCAGACGCACCGGTCGCCATACGCCCACCGTGACGAAGCGCGGTCCCCAATCCCATCCCCAGTTCATTTGCGCCTTGCGCAGCCACACTCTCGGCTTGTAGAACGCCGCCCAGTAGCGAGAGACGTCCTTTTTCTCCGCCTCCAGTACCACCGGGTGGAAACAGATGGCAAGCAGGTTCTGCTCGTCAAGCCGCAGGTGCGAAGTCACGTCAAAGCGGTAGGGGGTGAACATATTCTGCGCGGAGCCGACCTTCTCACCGTTCAGGTAGACGTCGGCGAGAGTGTCCAGTCCCTCGAATACCAGGTCAAACCGTTCTCCGCGAAGGTCTGCGGGCACGGTAAAAGTCGTGCGGTACCACCATTCGTAATCCTCCACCCAGCCGCACGCTTCCGGGTTTTCGTCGTAGTAAGGGTCGGGCAAAACGCCTGCGTGAATGAGAGCGGTGTGTACGTCGCCGGGCACTTGCACCGGTATGGCCTCGCGCTCGTCGAAATCCGCGGCGTGCGCGCGCTGTTGCAAACCTTTGCCCGGCTCAAAGTAGAACAGTTTCCAGGTTCCATCCAATGAGAACTCCATCGCCAATACCTCCTGCCGTTCTGTTATACCGAACAAAAGCGGTTTAGTCAAGCTGGAAAAAGCGTGAGGGTGAGAAGGCGGGGATAGCCGTGTGTCCGCAGACCTTCGGAAGGATATGTCCAGTCGGCTCGCACGGGGCAATTTGCCAGTCCCAGATTCACTCCGTCGGGAGCACATTTACGGAGATAGCCCATGAGGGTCATGCTGGACAGATCCGTCCTCGTTCGTCTAACGGGTCTTTGAGATTCTTCGCTGACGCTCGGAATCACACGAAAGCTGTCATGCTGAACGAAGTGAAGCATGACAGCGTTCCTCAGTCGCAAACCACTGCGCTCATCCTGCGATGAAACCTCCCGATGCATTCCCCCCACTTGCGCTGCAGGCACAGCGGACACTGATAGCCAATATATGCTGTGAGACAACATCTGAAGCCTGTGCAGAGGGAGGTCGTGTGAACATCCGATGAATTTGCCCGTTCGTTGCTTTGTATTTGCAGGGGTGACTCTTTTCTTGGCAAATGCCTGCACCGCTCAAACCACTGTGCGTTTTGCCCGTTATCCAGCCCCTTCGCCCGACGGCAAACAGATTGCCTTCTCGTGGCAGGGAGACCTGTGGCTGGTAAGCAGCGCGGGTGGCGAAGCAAAACGTCTAACCGTCCACGAGGGCTACGACTACGCCCCCGTCTGGTCGCCCGATGGCAGCAAAATCGCCTTCACTTCCGACCGCTACGGCAACGATGACGTCTTTGTGCTGAACCTGCGCGACGGCACGATACAACGGTTGACCTACTGGTCTGGGCGAGATCGCGCACTTGGCTGGATGCCCGATGGCAAGGCGGTGCTTTTCGATTCCGCGCGGGAGTGGGAACCGTACGGGGCGGAGCCGTGCGTCTACATCGCGCCGCTCAAAGGCGGTACCCCCTGTCGCCTGCATGACGCCACCGGCACCCCTGCCGCGCTGTCTCCCGATGGCAACAGGGTAGCGTTCGTGCGGCGTGACTCCAGCTGGTGGCGCAAAGGATACAGGGGAAGCGCCACTGGCGACATCTGGCTACACGACCTGAAGTCAGATCAGTTCTCCCGGCTCACGCAAACCGATACCTCCGACACCTTCCCCCTGTGGTCGCCTGACGGCAAGATACTATATTTCCTCTCCGAACGGGACGGCACCTACAACTTGTGGGCAATGGACATTGCAAGTAAAGCGGTGAAGCAACTGACTCGCTACAAAGGGGACGGCGTGCGTTTCCCGCAAATCGCACGCAACGGCAGCCTCATCGCCTATGAACAGGGAATGGACATCTGCACGCTAAATCCTGCGAACGGTGAAATCAAAGTGCTGACCATTACCGCACCAGCAGCGGACGTGCGCAAGCCACAGGGCAGCTGGATGCAGGTGCGCGGCGATGTTTCCGAATACGCCATCGCCCCTAACGGCAAGGAGGTGGCGTTCGTGGTGCGGGGAGAGGTATTTGTCACACGCTACCCCGATGGCGGCACCGCACGACGCATCACCGAAACGGTGGAGCCGGAGTACGGGCTTACCTGGTCGCCCGACAGCAAATCGTTGGTCTTCGCCTCCGAGCGCGGCGGCACCACCAGTCTGTATCTGGTCACCTCCGACGACCCGGAAGAGCCGCGCCTGCGACGTACACCAAAGCTAAAGACAGAGCGGCTAACGAACGCTCCATTGCCCGACACCTCGCCCGTGTTTTCACCCGACGGCAAGAAGATTGCCTTCCGTCGCGGCAACGGGTATCTGGTGGTGCTGGAACTGGAAACCAAAAAGGAGCGCACGCTGCTTCAACACTGGAATCTGGGACAATTTGTATGGTCGCCCGACAGCCGCTACCTCGCGCTGGAAATGGAAGACAACGAGTATAACTCCGACATCTACATTCTCAGCATCGAGGACGGCAAGATGGTCAATATCAGCCGCCACCCGAACAACGATACCAACCCCTCGTGGTCGGCAGATGGGCGGGCACTGGCGTTCCTCTCCCAGCGGGATGGGCGCAACTTCAACATCTGCTACCTTTTCCTTCGCAAGGTGGACGACGAGAAGAGCAAGGCAGACTGGCAGGACGAAGAAGACGCCAAACACGACGCCCCCAAAAAGCCCGACGAGAAAAGGGAATCGAAGGTGGAAGTGCATATCGACTTCGAAGACATTCATGACAGGGTGCGACAGGTCACCCGCTACGTGGGTGGCGTACAGGAGCTTGCCGTTTCGCCGGACGGCAAGAAAATCGCCTTCCGCAGCAGCTATCAGGGACAGAGCGACTTGTATGTCATCGACTGGGACGGCAGCAACGAGAAGCGGTTGACCACGGGTGGCACGACCCCCACCGACCTGCGCTGGAGCAACGACGGCAACACCATCACCTTCCTGAGCAAGGGACGCATCTCGCGCATTGCCGCTGCAGGGGGAACCGTGCAGGCGACCGACTTCAGCGCGCAGATGCGGGTGGACTACGCTGCCGAACGGGAGTACCTCTTTGACGCCGTGTGGCGCACCATCAACGAGGTGTTCTATGACCCGCAGTTTCACGGCACCGATTGGGCAGCCATGCGGCTCAAGTATCGCCCCTATCTGCAACATGTAACCGAAGACCGCGATTTCAGCGCGGTGGTCTACATGATGCTGGGCGAGCTGAACTCCTCGCATGTGGGATACACGCCGCGATCCACCTCCAACCCCGAATCCACAGAGACGGGGATGCTGGGAGTGGTGTGGTCAAACCGTCGTGACGGCGAAGGCTTGCTCATCGAGAGCGTCATCCCCGACACGCCCGCCGCGCGTTCCGACGTGAACCTGAAGCCGGGCGAGCGCATCCTAGCAATCAATGAGCAGCGCATCACCGAAACCACCAACGTCTGGCAGTTGCTGAACGGCACTGTGGGCGAGAAGACCCGTTTGCTGGTGCGCGCGCCCGACGGCACGGAGCGCGTGGTGACGGTGCGCCCGATTTCTCCGACAGACTTCCGCCGCGCCCGCTACGACGACTGGGTGAAGCGCAACCGAAAATGGGTGGAAGAACGGTCGGCAGGCACGCTGGGCTACGTGCATATTCAGGGCATGGGCGAACTGAACGTGTACGAGTTCATCCGCCAGCTGCACGCGGTGGCGGCAGGCAAGAAGGGACTGCTCATCGACGTGCGGTTCAACGGCGGCGGCTGGACCACCGATTACCTGCTGGCGATTCTGATGGCAAAGCGCCATGCCTACACCCTGTCGCGCGGCGGCGAGCCCGGTTACCCGCAAGACCGCCTGCCGTTGTATGTGTGGACGAAGCCCATTGCGGTATTGTGCAACGAGCGCAGCTTTAGCAACGCCGAAATCTTTACGCACGCGATTAAGACCCTCAATCGGGGTCCCGTTATCGGAATGCCCACCGCAGGCGGCGTCATCAGCACGGGGCGACGCACGTTGATTGACGGCAGCTCGGTGGCAACTCCGGGGCGTGGCTGGTTCACGATTGACAGGGGCGTCAACATGGAGCACAACGGCGCGGTACCCGATTACGTGGTGGAGGACATGGCTCAAGACCTTGCGGAAGGTCGCGACCGGCAGCTGGAAAAAGCGGTGCAGGTGCTGATGGACATCGTGCGGACGGCACCGCCGGAGTTTCCAGCTCATCCACCGGTTGTGAGGTAAAGACCTGTTTAACTTGATTAAACAACGGCGAGCGTGCTATACTGTGATGACACACTTTGACCCGAAGAAGAGGAGGAGACATACTAATGGAACGCCCCGGCGCTGTGACCTTTAAGGGACAGCCGTTGACCCTGGTTGGACCCGAGCTGAAACCGGGCGATAAGGCGCCCGACTTCACCATTATCGACCAATCGCTGCAGCCAGCCTCGCTGAAAGATTACGCGGGCAAGGTGATTCTGCTGAGTGTGGTTCCATCGCTGGATACGGGCATCTGCTCCGCGCAGACCAAGCGGTTCAACGAGGAAGCCGCACAGCTACCGGAAGACGTGGTTATCCTGACGGTGAGCATGGATTTGCCCTTCGCGCAGGCGCGTTTCTGCGGTGCAGAGAACATCAACCGTGTGAAGGTGCTTTCCGACCACCGCGACGCGTCGTTCGCGCAGGCGTACGGCACGCTGGTCAAGGAGTTACGTCTGGAATGCCGCGCCATCTTCGTGATTGACCGCGACGGCACCATCCGCTACGTGGAGTACGTGCCCGAAATCGCCAGCCACCCCAACTACGACGCCGCCCTGCAAGCGGTCAAAAGCCTGCTGTAGACGATGGCAAAACTGAAGGAGACCCCCCTTCTGATGCGCAAGGGGATACATTGACACACCCTTCTCCCGAAGCTTCGGGAGAGGGGGTCGGGGTGAGGGCCATACGGCTTCCACTCACCTGCTCGCAACCGCGCGGCTCAGGTCGATCTGCCAGTCGGGGAACAGACGGGAACGAACAGGATTCGGCAGTCCTGGTGCGGAATTGACCCCATGGCATGAAAGCAACGTCCAACAGGTCCCTGCTACGCGAACTGCTGCCCGTGGGCATCCCGCTGGTCGCCATCGGCATGGGGTGCTTCTTCGGATTGAGTTCAGCAGGGCTGTTTGACCTCGACGAAGGACTGTATGCCACCGCCGCGCGGCAGATGGTGGAGTCGGGTGACTGGCTGGTGCCTCGCGTGGGCACTGGCGTCTTCTTCGACAAACCTCCCCTCACCTACTGGCTGCAGGCATTGTGCATGAAGACATTGGGTTTCACGCCTCTGGCAGCGCGCCTGCCTTCCGCTCTGGCAACAACCCTGACCGCGTGGCTGTTGTGGCAGTGGGCGAAGCGGCGCGAACTGCACCGTGTCGGCTGGCTGGCGCTGGTCATTTATCCCCTGTGCCCGCTCACCATGGGGCTGGCGCGACAGGCGATTATGGATAGCCTGCTCACGCTGTGGTTCACGCTGGCTATACTCGGCTGGATCGAAGGCTACACCGGTGACCGCCGCTGGTACCTTCTGACGGCAGCGGGCGCAGGGCTGGCAACCATGACGAAAGGGCTAATCGGGTTGCTTCTACCGGGCGCGGCTCTGCTGTTGTGGATTGCGCTTCGGCGGGATTGGGGCGAGCTGAAACGTATCCCGTGGTTGCCTGCGCTGGGCGTCTATCTGCTTATCGTGCTGCCCTGGCACGTAGCGGTGTGGTGTACTGCCGGCGACCTGTTCGTGCGGGAATACATCGTCCACCACCACATTCAGCGTTTCCTCGGTAAAGACTTCGGGCACGTTGCGCCGTTCTGGTTCTACATACCCGTTCTGCTGGTGGGCATGTATCCCTGGAGCGCGTTCGTGCCCATCATCGGCTGGCAGGCACTGAGCGGCTGGCGATGCGAGCGAGAGAAGCTCTGCTGCGCGTGGGCGATGTGGGCGTTCTGGGCGGTGGTCGTCATCGTCTTCTTCTCGCTCAGCAAATCCAAGCTGCCGGGCTACGTGCTGCCGGCACTGCCTGCGCTGTGCTTGCTGGCGGCGGTACGGCTGCAATCGCTGTGGGCGGTGACAGGGGGGTTGCAGCCGAGCGAAGCCGCGCTGATGGGATTCACCGGCATCGTGCTCGGCGCGGCGTTTGCGCTGGTGGGAGTGGTCGGCTGGCAGTGGCGAGGTGCGGAAACCGGCGCGCTGATGGGCAAGCCTGTCCCATCTGATGTGGTACAAGCAGTTTCCCACATGGCGCCGTTCGCGTTGATGTTGAGCGCGCTGTTCGTGTTGAGCGTGTTCGCGCTGGCATGGCGCTGGGCACAGACCCCGCGCGCAGTGGGTACGGCGGCGCTGTTCGGACTGCTGTTCGCGTTTCTGGCAGGGCATGACGGCTTGCCCCGCTGGGACGCTTACGACATCGCGCCGCTGCATCGCCTGGCCCGTTCGCTGATACCCGCTCTGCAGCAGGGCAAGGCAGTGATGGTGTACGCCTTCGAACCCAGTCGCCCCAGTTTGCGCTTCGTGATGGGACACCCGTCACAGGTGCATACGCCGGGCACGCCAGAAGAGCTGCGCCAGCTGCTGGAGCGTTATAACGGCGGCTTCATCCTCGCCCAGAAGAACACCACCATCCCCGCCAACCTGCCCTGCAAGCCGAGTCGCGAGCAGGAAAACGGACGCTGGGTGGTCTACCGATGCGAGCCATCCGACGAATAGTGATTGCGCCCACTGCGTTCAAGGGGAGTTTAGACCCCGTGGCAGTGGCAAAGGCGATGGAGCGCGGTGTCAGGCGCGTTCTGCCGGATGCGGAGACCATACTGCAACCCCTTGCGGACGGCGGGGACGGGATGCTGCAGTGTCTGGCATACGCAGGCGTCTGCGCGTTGCACCACCAGACCGTCTCGGATGCTCTAGGACGACCGCACACCGCACCGTACGGCATCAGTGAAGACGGCAGCACGGGATACATCGAGATGGCGCAAATCTGCGGCTTGGCGCAGCTGAAGGAAGGGGAGCGGAACCCTCTGGTAACCACCACCTTCGGCGTCGGAGAGATGATTGCACACCTGCTGCGTCTGGGCGTCAGGCATCTGGTCGTCGGACTGGGAGGCAGCGCTACGAACGACGGTGGGGCAGGTGCGCTAGCGGCACTCGGTTGGCAGCTTCTGGACAGAGCAGGAGAGCTGGTTCCAACCGGTAACGCCGGACTGGCAAGATTGCATCGGCTGTTGCCTGCTACCGATGCACACCGCGACGTTCAGGTGACGCTCGCGGCGGATGTGCGCAACCCGCTGTTGGGCAAGCGGGGAGCCACTGCCGTCTTCGCCCCGCAAAAAGGCGCGCACCCCGAACAGCTACCCGAACTGGAACGAAACATGCGGCGATGGGCAATAGCTGTGCACCGTGTAGTCGGCAAGAGGCTCTCGCGGATACCGGGCGCAGGGGCAGCGGGCGGACTGGCGCTCGGTTTGCTGGCGCACTTTCCGCAGGCGCAACTCGTCTCGGGAGCGGAGCTGGTAATGCAGCAGGTTGGCTTCCGCGACGCCCTACGGACAGCGGACCTAGTGCTGACCGGCGAAGGACGCCTCGACGCCAGTACGCTACATGGTAAGCTCGTCTTTCGGGTGCTACGCGCAGCAAAGCGGGCGCACGTGCCGGTGGCTGTAGTGTGCGGCGAATTGGCGGGTGACCCTGCCCTGTTAAGGCAATATGGGACCGTTGTCTGCGAGGCGCTGGTCTCTGAAGGAACTACCCGGGAAGAGGCGATGCGGAGGTCGGCGCATCTCACTGAAGAAAAAACGGCGAAACTGTTGATGTACCGGTAACGTCCATTATTTAGCCGAACGTGCAGGAAAGTTGCAACTTCCGCACGAAGAGGTATAATACAAACAACCAGTTCATTTTACGAGGAGGTGTTTCGCATGAAACGAGCATGGTTGACGTTCGCAGCGGCATTGGTGCTGGCGGTCTGGACGGTGCCCACATTTGCGCAGCGTGGCGGGGAAACTCAGGGCAACAACCTCCGCGTGCGCATCGGCGCGTTCTTCCCCAGCAAGTCCATCTCGCGCGATAAAGCCAACACCTGGTTCGGTGCCGGCGTGGACTACGTGCTGAAGCGTGAGGTGGCTGTCAGCGAAGGCTACACCACGGACTTGGGCGTTAGCCTCGACTACTACGGCTCCGGCGATGTGTACAACGTGCCCGTCCTGCTCAACTACTGGGGCAAGATCGGCAACGGGTTGAGCTACACCGCAGGTGTTGGCGTTGGCTTCTCGAAGCGACCCGTGAGCGGCGACACCAAAACGGGGTTCGCCTACACCATTGGTGTTGGGTACGACTTCACCATCGGGCAGGCAGGCGCAACGCAGCTGTTTATCGACCTGCGCTACAACGGACTGACGGGCACCGACAACGAGCACAACGGCTTCGCGGTTTACCTTGGCGCGAAGTTCTAAGCACCGGATTGCACCAGTTCGCAACGGCGGGGATGCTTCCCCCGCCGTTGTTTTTTGCCCTCGTCAGATGCTACAATAGTACGGAAACCTCGCAGGCAGGATGGCAAACATGTGGCAAATAGAGTATCCCCGACGCAAGACTCGCCCTGTACGTGTGGGCGCGGTCACCATTGGTGGTGGGCATCCTATCGCGGTGCAGTCCATGATTACGGCGCAGACCTGGGAGGTGCAACGGGCAGCTGAACAGGTGATGCAGCTGTGGGACGCGGGCGCAGAGCTCGTGCGCATCACCGCTCCCAACATGCGTGAGGCACAGTGCATCGGCGAAATCCGAAACATCCTTTTCCAGAAAGGCTACCGCGTGCCTCTGGTGGCAGATGTGCATCATCAGGGCACGGATATCGCCGTGGCGGTTGCACCATACGTGGACAAGATACGCATCAACCCCGGACTCTTCGTCTACCGCAAGCCGCGTGGTCGCGCCGAGGACTACACCCCAGAAGAGCACGCACAGGAACGGCAAGCCATTGAAGAGGCACTGGTTCCCGTCATCGAGGCGTGCAAAAAGCACGGCATCGCCATGCGAATCGGCGTCAATCACGGCAGTCTCAGCGAGCGGATGCTGGTTACCTATGGCGACACCCCCGAAGGCATGGTGCAGTCGGCGATGGAATACATCGAGATTTGCGAGAAGTACGACTTCCGCGATATCGTCATCTCGATGAAAGCCAGCCGCGTGCCCATCATGCTGGCGGCAAACCGCCTGCTGGCGAAACGGCTGGACGAGACCGGGCGCGACTATCCCATTCATCTGGGCGTGACGGAAGCAGGCGACGGAACCTATGCCCGAATCAAAAGCACCGCGGGCATCGCCACTCTGCTGGCGGAGGGCATCGGCGATACTATCCGCGTCTCACTCTCGGAAGACCCCGTGAACGAAATCCCCGTATGCTACGACATCCTGCAGGCGATGGGCTTGCGGAAAACGCAGGTAGAGTATATCGCCTGCCCTTCTTGTGGACGCACCAAGTTTGACCTACCGACCGTGCTCAATCAGGTACGCGACGCCACCAAACATCTCAAGGGACTGGACATTGCCGTGATGGGGTGTATCGTCAACGGACCCGGTGAGATGGCGGATGCGGACTACGGCTACGTGGGCAGAGCGGCGGGCAAAATAGCACTGTATCGTGGGCGTGAGCTGGTGAAAGACAACATCCCGCAGGAGCGTGGCGTGGAAGAACTGATTAATCTGCTCAAGCAGGATGGCAAGTGGACGGAACCCTAGTCCACCATGACCCGGTGCACCCTCGCCGAGAGCAAAGTCGTTACCTCATGTGGTGTGGTGCCCAGCCAGCCGGCGACTTCGTTCACTGTAATCTCTTCCCCATCCTGCCTGCCGATAAGAGTAACCACATCGCCGATTTCGGCACCGGTGTCGGTGGCATCGAGCATCATCTGGTCCATACACACCCGCCCGATGACGGGTACCCGCCTGCCTCTCAGCAGCACCTGCGCCCTGTTGCCCAGGGCACGTAGATAGCCATCGCCATAGCCCACAGGCACGGTTGCCACAAGCGTCTCCCTCCGTGCGATAAATGTGGCTCCATAGCCCACCGATGTTCCTGCGGAGATACGGCGCAGGGCAGTTACCCGGGTATGCAGTGAAAGCGCGGGGCGCAATCCCAGCTCCGCTGACCTGTAACCCGAAGACGCAATGCCATATACCAGCAATCCGCAGCGCACCATGTCTGCAGCCGCCTCCGGCACGTTCAGCACCGCTGCACTGGCAGCTGCGTGGCGCATTAATGGTCTGCCCAATCGGTGCGACACCTCTCCGGCAATGCGCTCGAACAGGTTCCACTGCGAGCGGGTTAGGTCGGCA
>JAPWUZ010000107.1 GCA_028275265.1 Armatimonadota bacterium
CCCTGCGTTCTGGAATGATTTTTCCAGATACACCTCACTGCAGCTGCCCACCATGCACGGGATGCCCATCTGGTTCAGTTCCACCATGATGCGGTCGCGGTTCCAGTCCGGTTTGAGCCTTTCCGGACGCACGTACACGTAATAGCGGTAGTAGGCGTGCTGAATATGCGCAGGGGGTACGGTCACCCGCAGCGCGGGCAGTTGCCGGAACCGCTCGGTAAGGATTTGTGCATAGCGTCTGCGCGTGGCTACCCATTCGGGTACTTTACGCAGAACCACTCGCCCGATAGCCGCCTGCATCTCGGTCATGCGCCAGTTTGTGCCGAACGATTCATGCAGCCACCGAAAGCCCGGAGGGTGTTGTCGGTGGTATACCGCTTCGTAGCTCTTACCGTGATCCTTGTAAGACCAGGCTTTTTCCCAAACACGCTCATCATTTGTGGTGAGCATTCCCCCTTCGCCACCAGTGGTCATGATTTTATCCTGGCAAAACGACCATGCGGCGACGTGTCCGAAGCTGCCGACGGGACGCCCCTTATAGGTCGCGCCATGAGCTTGCGCGCAGTCCTCGATCATCCACAGATGGTGCTCCTGTGCCAGCTGCATCAGCTCGTCCATTTCGCAGGGCCAGCCCCCGAGGTGGACGGCGATAATCGCCTTTGTGCGGGGAGTCAGCACCGCCCGTACCGTTTCGGCTGTGATGTTGCCGCTATCGGGGTCCACATCGGCGAAAACGGGTTTCGCACCCCGAAGCACTGCCGAGCTGGCGGAAGCCACAAAGGTGCGGCTGGTGACCACCACCTCATCGCCCTCACCGATTCCCAAAGCGAGCAGTGCCAGCTCCAGCGCCACGCTGCCGTTCGCCAGAGCGACGGCGTAGCGACAGCCCGCAAATTGCGCGAACTCCTGTTCGAATAGCCGCCCTTCCTGACCCGTCCAGTAGTTCACCTTGCCGGAACGCAGCACGCGCGCCGCCGCTTCGATTTCGTCCTCGGCGAAGTAGGGCCAGGGGGCGAATCTCCCTGTCGTTTTATGCTCAGCTCGTCGAGTCGTTGTGGTTGCCATTTGATTCTCCTCGCAGGTGCCGTTTGATAACTCTGGCAGGTACGCCGACGGCGGTAACATGGTCGGGAATGGGTTTGGTGACAACAGCTCCTGCACCGACGGTAGACCACTTCCCGATTTGCAAACACTGGATGACGTTGCATCCCATCCCGATAAACGTGCCCTCTCCAACTTCTACTCTACCTGCCAGGTGTGCGCCGGGCGCGATGTGCGCGTAGTCTCCCACCACGCACTCATGATCGATGGTTGCGGCGGTGTTTACAATAACATGGTCACCGATTCGCGCCTCCGGCTGGATGACCGCACCTGCAAACACCACCGTCCCCACCCCGAGCTTCGCGGAGGAGTGCACCCACGCATAGGGATGTACCACCGTGAGCCACTCTATCCCCCGTAATTTTATGGACAATCGGCGACGGATGGCGTTATCACCAATTGCAATCACCGCTCTGGGAACACCGTCCTCCACAATACGCTCTACCGGACCGCGGACAGGTACTCCCATCATCTCGGTGCCCCATTTATCGGGTGAGTCATCGTACACGACAAACGCCGTGAACCCCGCCGCCTGTAAAGTCGCAAGCACCACTTTGGCGTGTCCGCCTGCGCCGATCACAGCTATGGGACTGTTGCCGCGCACCGGTCAGGGATTCTCCTGTGTGGTGTTGCCGGTAAAGACGGGCATCGTGGCACAGCCTTCCGCGTTGATGCCTTCCCGTTTAAGCACCTTCCAGATGGTTAGCAGTAGAATCTTCATGTCCAGCCACAGGTTCCAGTTGTCCACATACCAGACATCCATGCGGAACTTTTCCTCCCAGCTCAGCGCATTGCGTCCGTTGACCTGCGCCCAGCCGGTGATGCCCGGCTTCACTTCGTGGCGACGCGCCTGCTCGGGCGAGTAGCGAGGCAGATACTCCATGAGCAGCGGACGCGGACCCACTAAGCTCATCTCCCCTTTCAACACGTTGAACAGCTCCGGCAGTTCATCCAGGCTGGTACTGCGCAACCACTTTCCGAAGGTTGTCAGACGCAGCTCATCGGGCAACAGTTCACCGGAAGGCGTGCGAGCATCGCGCATCGTACGAAACTTGTACAGGGTGAAAGGCTTACCGCGCAGCCCGGGGCGTTGTTGTCGGAACAGCACCGGTCTGCCCATCGTCAGCAGCACCAGCAGCGCGACCACCAGCATCACCGGCGCGAAGAGGATAATCCCCACGCTCGCCCCCACGATATCGACAACACGTTTGATTGCCTGCGACCTCACCGGGCATGTTCCTCCGCCAGCAAAATCCCCCGCTGCCGCAGCAAATCCATGTACTCGTTATACAACGCCTCCCAGACGACCTCCTGCCGAAAAAGTCGCAGCACCCTCTCCCGCCCCGCTTTGCCGTGCTGTTGGCGCAACTCGGGACAATCCAGATAGCGACGGATAGCCTGTTCCAGTGCTTCAGCATCCCTTGGCGGTACCAGCAGACCGGTTACTTCGTCCTCTACGGCGTCCACGTTGCCCGGGATACGGGTCGCAACCACGGGCAGCTCCATCGCGGCGGCTTCGAGTGGGGTGTTGGGGAAGCCTTCACGATACGATGGCAGCACCAGCAGGTGCATGATGGCATAGTACGGTGCGGCATCTGAAACCCAGCCGGTAATGTGGACACGCGGGTCACCGGCAAAGGTTTGCTCTACCCATGCGGGCACCGGGTCCTGCTCCTCGTACTCGCCAACGAGAAGCAGATGCAGATGGGGGTGGTCCTCGCGCAGGTGCTGCCATGCGTGCGCCAGCTCCTGCATGCCCTTGTCACGCACTATTCGCCCTACGAAACCGATGACCGTCGCGTCGGGAGGTATCTGCAGCCCCGCGCGCAACCGCTCCCGCTCCGCCTCAGTGAACCGCCCAGGATGAAAGCGACGTTCGGCGTCTACCCCCTGCCCGCTGCCATGTGCCAGCACCTTTATCTTGTCGGAAGGACACAGCCTTTCTTCCACCGCGATGTGCCGCATCGACTCGCCCACACACAGTACCTGGTGCGCCAGTCGGCACGCTGCCTTTTCGCTCCAGCGTAGCAGCAGGCGTTTGGCGCCAGAAGCGGTGAGATGCGGTAGCCCACGGATATGATAGATGCGTACGGGAGCTCTGCACATCCATGCCGCTGTCGTGCCCAGCAATCCCCCCTTGGGCGTGTGGGCGTGCACGATATGGGGACGAATACGACGCAGCAGGATGACCAGCCGGTAAAGCGCGATAACGTCGTGCAGGGGCGTGATGCGACGCGGCATCTCCACACCAAATCCCGCCACTCCCGTTTCCTGCACGAAGCGGTCAAGCAGTTCGCCGGGCGAGCAGATGACAGACGGCTCGAATCCGCGCTCGCGCAGGTCAAGGAGCAATCCGCGCAGGAAGTTCAGAAAGAGAGGGGAGGTGGAGATATGAACCAACCGTACCTTCATCGCCTGCTCTTTGTTTGCAGCAGTTCGTAGTAGAGGTTTTCCCATTGGGTAACGACGCTCTCCAGACTGAACTGCTGTTCCACTCGTTGACGTGCCAGCGCGCCCATCTGTTGACGCATCTCCGCGGGCAGATTCATCAAGCGCAACATCGCATCCGCCAACGCGTCCGGGTTCTGCGGCGGCACGACAAAGCCAGTTTCCTCATGGACGACCACCTCGGCGTTCCCGCCCACGTCGGTCACTACGGCGGGCAGTCCGCAAGCCTGTGCTTCTATCAATGCATTTGGAAGCCCCTCGCGGTTGGAAGACATGACGAAGGCGTCAGCGGCGTTCATGATTTCCGCGACGTCGGCTTGCCATCCCCAGAAACGCACCTGCTGTTGCACGCCCATTTCGTGCGCCAACGTCTCTACCTGTCCTCGAAGCGGTCCGTCCCCCACGATCCACAGAAGTGTATCCCCTGCCGCATGAGACACCCGTGCGAAGGCGCGTATCAGCGTCGGGTAATCCTTGGGCGCCTCAATCCGTCCCACCGCCAGCCACACGAAGCGGTCGTCCATTTGTGCGTACCGACGCATACGCTCTCGTCTTTGCCTGTCCGGGCGAAATTGCTCCACATCCACACCGTTATAGACCACGCGCATCTTGTGCGACGGGACCATTCGCTCACGGATGTATCGTTGCGCTCCTGCCTCGCAAACGTGGGTCGTCAGGTCGCAAAGGGGATCGGTGAGTCGGTACAGCCAGTCGCGCAGGCGTCCTCCCTCGCGGATACTTCGCGCACTGCACACCAGCACGGGTACCGGTGCAAGTAGGCTTGTGAGGCGCGTCAGGAGGTTTGCGTGTACCATGTGGCTGTGTACAACCACAGGTTTCCATTCGCGGATGATGCGTGCTAACCGCCAGACAGGGCGCACGGCGGGGCGTTTGTCGCGAATTCCCAACGTGTCTACAGGGATACCTGCCTGCTCCAAGACGTCCACATAGGCTCGCGGGGACATGAGCGTGACCACTCGCGCGTCCCATCCTCGCTGCTTGAGCCGCTTGGCGACGCGCACCAGCTGCGTCTCCGCCCCGCCGACCGCTAAGCCGGTGATGACGAAGAGGATTTTTGTATTCGCATCACCCACTGCGGATTCCAGACCTCCGCTATGATACGAGCAACTCCCAGCAGAAGCAGCACCCACAGCGCACTGCCGAGTGCGCCTCCGGTGGTACTGCGATGCACTGTCATCGCCCACAACGTGAAGGTGGAGTAGAACACAGCAAACCAGACGGAGCCACTCTGGACGCGCGACCTTTCCATGAGTGCCAGCAAAATGCCGTAGAAGAAGAACACTAGCGCCGGTCCATAGTCCCCAAAGTTCAGGCGGGCTTCCAGAATGTTCGAGAAGGCAGTGCCTGCAATGCGAGAGCGCGTTGACCAGACCGGGAAAAACCGGTCACGGAACTCGTAGGTGAGACTTTGGGGCTTTTCACCAGGGTACAGGAAGGAGGGGATGACGATGGTCAGCTCACGGAAGTAGCTGGTGCCGTATAGAAAATCGTCGTACCCTGCTTGCTGTTGCAGACTGTAGTTGCCGAACGGGCTGCCGAACTCGTTCGCGGCGGGATTCAGCGAACTCAGGAACAACCGCCATGTCGCTTCCGGAGATAATTCGGCGCGTTGCCCTGAAAACCACATTGGGAACGCCCAGCGGAATCCATAGAGGGGCGCTATGAGCAGGTACAGGCACAGGGCGATAGCAACCGCTTTTGCGGGGAAACGAGTGATAGAGAGTGGGTAAGCCAGCGCGAGCAGGAATGCCAGCGTGTACGAAGCAAGCTCCAGCCGCTGTCCCATGAGCAGATGGATAATCAGCAGCGGTGAGGCACACGCCATCAAGAGCATGATTGCTCTCGACCGTCCGCCACGAGACGAGCTGAGATACAGCCCAGAGAAGGCGAAACCAATCATGGCGACGATGGAGGAAGGTAGCGTCAGGCGTACGTCCCCGGTCGTCGCTTGGTAAACCGCCTTGCCTGCCAGCAGGGTGGAGACGCCTCCTGCTCGCATCAGGTTGACCATCTCACTCAGTGTGCCTGCACACAAGAATGCCGCCGCGCAGCCAAACAGGTTGAACCGCTGCGAAAACGGTTTGCACGCAGACGGGCGTCCCCAGAGAAGCCGGACAAAGAGTGTACCAACGGTGAACCCAATCCCTGCCATCGCCACATCGGTGAGCCATGCACTCGTGGCGAAGGGAGGCTGGAACGGGGGGATCTCTCCGGAACCGAACAGGACCTCAAAGGGACCGGACAGGGTGTATAGCATCAGAAAAACCACGAACAGGTGCGACAGTGTGTTCCATGAACCCCATGTGTGTCGTAGCATCACCAGCAGTGCGAGCATGGTCGCGAGCGCAAGAAACCAGCTCCAACGAGGCTGTTCATACACGCTCAGCCCCAGGGTGTTCAGCGCAAGTAAGACCACGAATGTGCCCCATCTCAGGCTGTTCATTGCTCCACGCCGCACAGCTGGCTGTACGCATTCAGCGCATGCTCCAGAGTGAACGATTCGTAATCCGCCGGTTCACGCTCGGGAGCGTTTCCGGATAGCGCGTCCAGAATGGCTTCCGCCAGAGCAGATGCATCGCCCACCGCGACCAGCCTTCCCAATCTGCCACCATCCAGTATCTCTGCAGGTCCGCTTGGGCAGTCGGTAGAAACTATCGGCGTGCCCAGCGCGAGTGCCTCCACCAGCACGGTGGGTAAACCCTCCCACCGGGAGGATAGCACGAAGACCGCTGCCCGCTTCAAGTACGGATAAGGGTTCTGGACAAAGCCGGGCAGGGCGAGGTCCTCGGCGATGCCCAGCCGTGCGGCGAGATGCTCCAGCTCGGTGCGCAACTCTCCTTCCCCAAGTATCATCAGCCGCGCGGATCGTTGGGCGCGTACCAGCGCGAAGGCACGGAGCAGAGTGGGGAAATCTTTGGGAGTAGTTAACCGGCCCGCGCTCAAAACAACCGGTGGTTGCCCCGGCTGGAACCAGGGGTGGTCTAATGGCTCCTCTGCTTTGCGGAGCATGTCAGGCGTGACAATAGGGTTATAGATGACCCGAACCTTGTCCGTTGGCACGCCTACCCAGTTTGTCAGGTCGTTGGCGACCCCTTTCGAGACCGCCACTACCGCATGCGCCCAGGGGTAGAACGGCTTCACCCAGTAGCGCATCAAGCGGGCGCGCAGGGTTCGTGCCCGTGCGGTGGCTTGGCTGGGAGTGCTGTGTACGGTGACGACCACACGCATCGGCACTCGCGCCAGTTTTTGCGCCCACAGCGCCACCACATTGGCGTGGTCCAGCGCGGAGAGCAGCGCGACTGGTCGCGCTCTTCTCAGGTAGCACACCAGCGCAGGCAGGCTCCGCAACACACGCGAGGCGCCGAGGTCTACGACTTGCAGGCTATCGGGAACGAGGGGCAGGTAGGGTCCCTCTGCGCGTGCCAGCACGAGATGCACCTCTGCACCGCGCTCGGCGAAGCCCTGCCCGAGGTGCAGGAACACTTTCTGGGCACCGCCACCAGCCAGCGAGGGCAAGAACAGAGCTATCGTAGGGGGCGCGGTCATAGCACTGCCTCCGACGTAGCGGCGAGCGCTGCTTTCGCAGCCAGTTTCGCACGAAGCACCAGCCGCCATAAGCGCGCAAACAGGATGTCGATCGGTCGGGAACCGCGGTTCCGGTAAGTGTGCACGATATCCTGCAAGCTTGTGGTAAAGCGGGCAAAGCGCTGAATGTCCACAATCAGTCGTCGCAGGTCACGCGCACCGAGCCGGTTGTGATGGAAGCAGACGGTCCATACGCCGAGAGGTGCCGGGCGGAACTGCCACATCTGCTGCGGCACCCACAACATCCCCTGATGCACACGGGGGTAGAGAAAGAAGCCATCGCTGATAACGGTAATACCGAGTTCCTGCAGCACCAGCAAGGTGTGTTGGTCGAAGCTGTGCCCTGGCGCCACGAACGCCTCCGGACGGATGCCGTGGGAGTGGAAGACCTCCACCGCCCGCAGCAGTTTCTCGCGCTGCCGCTCGAAAGGCAGTCCAGCAAACTCACTCCGGGCGTTGATGCCCAGCAGTCCGGCGTCTGTCGTCTCGTAAAGGTGCTGGTAGCCGTGCAGGGCAATGCTCCAACCAGCTGTCTGTTTCTCGCGTACCCACCCCCAGAAATCAGGGCGAGGCGGCTCAACCTGCAGCTTGGGGTCTCGGTTGTCCGGCACTACCGCCAGGATAGGCTGAACCCCACACGCATGAAGCACTTCCTCGATCGGTGCCCACAGGCTCCAGTTCATGGTAGGACAGATATCGTCAAACCGCACCAGATACCTTGCACGCATAGTCACTTCGCCTTCCGAAAAAGGATACGGTCTGTGGCAGGCTCATCATATTCCACCAGTAGCCGTTCCAGCGGGTATTTCAGGAGCAACTGTGCAATCCGCCCACGGGGTGGATGTGGGTGCCCGATTTTGATGCCGGTATGCTCGTT
>JAPWUZ010000108.1 GCA_028275265.1 Armatimonadota bacterium
GCTGCCAAGGAAGGCGATGAACACCTGGCGCAGGGTCTCGTGGAGGAAGCCATCAACGCTTATCGGCGGATGATACAGGCGAACCCCGATTCGCTGGAGGCGCACATGCGCATCGCCGACGCTTACCTGCTGGCCGACATGTCCTTTAAGGCAGTGCGCCATTACCGCAAGGCCGCACGCAGCCACCCCAGACGCGCGGAGCCGCATTTCCGACTCGGAGAGGTATACCGTCGCTACGGGCTGCTCAAGGTAGCCATTGCGGAATACCGCAAGGCGGTTGACCTCAGCCCGCAAAATCCCTTTTATCGCTATCGTCTTGCTAAGACGCTGTTTGAACACGGTGAAATCCGTGAAGCCATTGAGCAGATGGTGCTGTGCGTCCAGACAGCGCATTCCGACGCTTTCTACCACTACGCACTCGGAGACATGTTTGCCCGCCTGAGACGTTACGAAGAGGCGGCGCACGAGATGCATCTGGCTACCGTTTTCGCCCCGTACGACGACTACTACAGCGCGTGTCTGGGTATTATGCACCTGCACACAGGCTCCCTGTCTAAAGCGGCATCCGCCTTCCGTCAGGCGATACGCCTGAACCCCGACAACCCCAGCTACCACTACCTGCTGGCGGACACGTACCGGCGGATGGGCATGGTGAAACACGCCGCCGCACACTATCGCAAAGCGGGCAGACTAGGCGCGTACGACTCCGCCTTCGTGCGCCGCGTGCGGGACGAAGTCAGTCGGTCGCGCGAGTAGTGGCTCGCACGGGTGCGGTGTGCATCGCCTCCCGCACGCTATGCCATGCGTATAGTATCGCCAACAGCATGAAACCGGTCATCGCCCCCAGCGCATCGATGCCCACATCACGCAGCGAGGGTCCCCGCGAAGCGGTGAAAACCTGATGAAACTCGTCTGTAAACGCGTACAGGATGCTAAAGCTACCCGAGAAGCCCAACGCACGCCAGTGTCTCCACGCTTCGCCATAGCGGAAAGCACGGTAAGCCAGCAGGGTGAGTATCAGATACTCGGTAAAGTGCGCTCCCTTGCGCATCCAGTAATGCAGCTCGAACAGCTGTTCCGGCGTGGCGTTTGCCAGCCATTCGGGGAAAAAGCGTTGCAAAAACCTGTAGAGCAACGCTGCTGTATGAGTGGCCGAACCGATCTCGGTGGACAGGACGAAAATCAAGCCCATCCATGCCACCATCGGTCCCACGTACCAGAGAAAACGCGTTGTCTTGCTCACCGGTTTGCTGCACTCCTTAATGAACCCCTGCTTGAGCGGAGACGCGGGTGGTGCCTCGCAACAATCCTTCGCGCACCCGTATCACCGCCTCGTCAGACGAGGGCTCGGGTGTCAGACGGATGGAGTAACGCCTCTCACCCCCGATTTTGCCTTCCATCACCACCAGGCTGCCCCCGCGCCATACCGCTATTTTTATCGGGTCGCCGAGTTTCTTGCGAGAGACCACTTCCTCGAGGCGTACTTCGGCAGGTTGCTCATCGACCTCCATCACAATATCACCCGCCCGCAGCCCCATCAGAAACGCCGGGCTCTGGGAATCCACAGCCTGTACAATCACACGCCCGACTTCGTCTACTACACTCGTCGCACCAAAATACGTGGTAGACGTGCTCTGACGTTCCAGACGATAGCCGATATATTTCAAAATCTCGTCATACGGCAGGGGCTCCGTGCTGGCAACCATCTGGCGATAGAGCATATTCACGTCTTGCGCTACCACGCGGTTGATAGCCTGCAGGATACCATCTTCCTCAAAGCCCGGCTTCGGATAGGCGTAGCGTTCCATCAGGAAGCGCATCACGTCGTCCAGACTCTTGCGGTTGCCGGTAACGCCGCGGATGTAGACGTCCAGCAAGAACCCCACCACTTTGCCCTTATTGTAGTAGCTTAAGCCACCGTAGCCCATACCGTTGCCTTCCCACACGTTCCAGCTCGCCTCCTCCAGTGTGACCCGCTCCCGCGCAGGATTGTTCTCCAGCGTGAAGATTTCCCGCTCCATCTCCTGCCAGAAATCGCGGTCACCGATGAGACCGGCGCGCAGAAGGAGTAGAAGAGCGTAATAATCGGTCACCCCTTCGCACCACCAGAGCGCGCGCGTGCGCACCGGCTGCGTGTAATCAAAGGGTCCCAGCACCTTCGGGCGAATCCGTTTGACGTTCCACGCATGAAAGTACTCGTGTGCCGCGAGGGCGTTGATGTTCAGGTCGCGGCGGTCTGGAACATTCAGCACGGTGGATTCCAGATGCTCCAGTCCACCACCAAATCCTCTACCGCTTAAATGAACGATAAACAGGTAGCGTTTGAAAGGCGCACCACCAAAAAGGTCGATGCCTACGCCAGCAATACGTTGAAAATCGGTGGTTATTCGATCCATATTGCACAGGATGTTACCCGTTTCAGAGGCGAAAACCACACGCATCGGCACGCCACGAGCACGGAATTCACGCACCTCAAATCGCCCCATCTGGATGGGGTCATCGATCAACTCGTCGTAATTCGGGGAGATAAAAGTGTCTCGCACATCCCCAAACGGTCGCTGGTCGTTCTGTGAGGCAAAATCCATCGCTGTTGCGACTTGCCAGCCCACAGGCAGCCGGAACCGCACCTCGTGGGGCACGTTTTTCGAATCCATCTCGTAGACAAAAGCCGCAGCACCATTGATGTAGGCATGATGGGGTCCCATCGCCACGCCGAAAAAGCCCATCCCCTCTTCACGCGCCAGCACGCGATAGCGCAGACGCACCGTTTGCGCGCCGCCGGTATCTATCCGCCAGCTATAACCATTCACGGGCTGAATCGGCAGGGACTCGCCCCTTTCATTCTCCGCCCGCATATCACGTATACCCTCGCTGTACGGCATCGTCTGATACCAGCCGGGCGTCCATGTCGGTATCGCCACTTTCAGCGTGCCCGAGTCCACGCCCTGAAAAACGTATTCCATCACGAAGGCTTGCTGTGAGGGGTCTTCCAGCTGCACCAGAACGCTCACCCTGGAAACCGACGCCCATGCAGTGCCGATGACAAACCACAGCACAACCCCCGTTACCACAAAGAACCATCGTTTCATGGGTAAAGTTCCTCCACCTCACGACAGAAAGTCCGGTTACATTTTGCGGGATTATGGATGGCAAGTCAAGGGGTTAATCCCTGACCGAAAGGCTGCGGTTGCATCTCTTTGCTTTCATCCGGTATACTATGAACACAAGACACCACAACGTTTGCTGTGTGCCAACATCCCCGTCCCGTGCAACCGGGACTGGTGCACAGCATAGAAAGGACAGCGGAAAATGGTTCAGGCTCCATTGCCACTGGAGTATTCCCAGCTTTCCGATGAGGAAACGCATGAGCGCATTCGCCGGGCGAAACAGTCGCTGGGCGAGCGCGTGGTGATTCTGGGTCACCATTACCAGCGCGACGAGATTATCCAGCACGCCGACTATCGGGGCGATAGCTATAAACTCGCCCGTGACGCCACCCGCCATCCCGAGGCGGAGTTTATCGTCTTCTGTGGCGTGCACTTTATGGCGGAAACCGCCGACATCCTCACCCCCGACTACCAGAAGGTGATCCTGCCGAACATGTCTGCGGGCTGTTCGATGGCGGACATGGCGAATATCTATCAGGTGCGCGCCTGCTGGCGCGAGCTCACCAGCCTGTTCCCACCCGACAGCATCGTGCCCGTAACCTACATGAACTCCGCTGCCAACTTGAAAGCCTTCTGTGGCGAGCGTGGAGGTATCGTGTGCACCTCCTCCAATGCCAGAGCCATCCTCACCTGGGCATTACAGCAGGGCGAGCGGGTGCTCTTCTTCCCCGACCAGCATCTTGGGCGCAACACGGGTATCAAGATGGGCATAAACCCCGATACCGAGATGGTGGTATGGAACCCCGACCTGCCCCTCGGCGGCAACACGGAGGAGGCGCTGCGCCGCGCGAAGCTCATCCTCTGGAAGGGACACTGCTCGGTGCACATGCGCTTTACGGTGGCGCAGATTGAAGCCGCCCGCAAGATGTATCCGGGCATCAAGGTAGTGGTGCATCCCGAATGCCGGCGCGAGGTGGTAGAGGCCGCAGACTGCGACGGCTCTACCGAATATATCGTCAAGGTGATTCGGGAATCGCCGCCGGGCAGCCAGTGGGCAGTCGGCACGGAGATTAATCTGGTGCACCGCCTCGCCGCGGAGCATCCCGATAAGTTCATCATGTGCCTGGACCCCATCGTGTGCCCCTGCTCTACGATGTACCGCATCCATCCCTCCTACCTGTGCTGGGCGATGGAGAATCTGGCGCAGGGCAACGTGGTCAACCAGGTGAAAGTGCCCGAAGACATCGCGTACTGGGCGCGCCTGGCTTTGGACCGCATGATCGAGGTTACCGAAGCCGCCAGCCGCGTCGAGACTGTGGCTGCTTCTGCCCGATGAGAAGCCTGCTGCGAAAAACCTTTTCTCCAGCCCCTCTCCCTCAGCGAGAGGGGCGGTATCTGCTATGCACCCTGCGAGCTTCAGTCATTGCGTTCCTGTTCGCGATGCAGGTATTAGCCAGCATATCAGCCTTTGCCGTAGCGCAGGTGGAAGCGTTCCGGGCGCGTATCGTGCTGCTTCCGGGAGGCACCGTGAGCATCAGTGTGGACGGCGGTACGCGCTTCACGACTATCGGGCGCATTACTGCCCTGCCCCAGCGTTTGAGCAGTTCCAAAATCCCCCCGCGCACGGCGGCATTTCAGGGCAAGGGGCTGTGGCTGTTACAGCACAACGAGACTCAGAGCGTCGGTCTGGCAGCGGCAAATGTCCAGTTGCCCACCGCCCTGCGCACGGACATCCCCGCCGAATCGCTACTCTTTCGCGACTGCGGGCAGGGGGTCTCCGCACGCCTGCTGCTACAAGAGGGGCTCATCGCGTATTCCCTGCCCCCGGGATACCGCTATCGCGTGGGCGATGTGTGGGTGCTACAGGTGCTGGTACAGGACGAGGCGCAGGCACAAACGATACGTGAGACGGTCGCCGCTGCCCTGCCGGGCGAGTCGCGTGAGGCGATAAAGCGCAGCATTCAGCGCGGAGAAAAAGCAAACCTGCCTGTGGTCAATGGGACGCTGAATCTGGAAGTGACCGCCCGCCACTCCGAGACGGTGCAGTTTGTCTTCTTCACCGTGGACGGTTACCCTGTCGGTACGTCCAATGTGCTACCCACCCTCTTCCGCTGGGACAGCACACAGGTTGCTGACGGCGAGTACGTGCTGGAGGCACGCGCCGTAGACAAAGACGGTCGAGAGGTGGCATTGGTGCGCAAACGCATTCTGGTCAAAAACGGAGAAAGCACGTAAGCGCGAGCAGGTAACGGAGCGTATACGGCGAATATCCGGCAGCGGGGATAGCCAATGTTCCTTTCACTGATACCATTCATAGGAGCACTACTGACCATGGTGAACAGCCCTGAGCCGGTCGTGGAGTACATCGCCGACCTGCAGCACCGCTTCGCGTACCTGCAGCAGGGCTGGGGCGAGCTGGGCCTCAACACCTGCGCACACGCGCCCGGGCAAACTCCATTGCCCCTGCGCATCCGCGACAAACACTACACCAGAGGACTGGGACACCATGCCCCGGGCGAGATCGTTATAGACCTCAATGGAGAATATGAGGTCTTCGAAGCAGAGGTCGGGGTGCAGTGGCAGAGCGGTAATGTGGGCAGCGTCGTCTTTCAGGTCTACGTGGACGGCAAAAAGCGTTTTGACAGCGGCGTGATGCGTGAAACCGACGCTCCCAAATCGGTGCGCGTGTCCGTCAAGGGAGCAAACGAGCTCCGGCTGGTGGTAACCGACGCGGGAGATGGTATCACCTGCGACTGCGCGAACTGGGCAGAGGCACGCCTCGTGCGCACCCGCCAACCTGTCAGGGCACAACGGCAGACCCTGCGCGTGGACATCGTGCCCTTTGCGCAGGTGATTACCTCTGACCCCAATCGTACAGAGGGCTGCCGCGCAGGACGCACCGAAGAGTATCTGGCGGAGGACATCTTTTTGGAAGAGCCGCTGCATCCCAACCCCGACGGCACGTACACAGTGCACCCCGTCGCCGATGGACGTGGCAGTATCGGTTTGCACTGGCTGGAAAGAAGGAGGCTGGTGGAGCTGCACCTGCACTTCGCTTCCACACCGCCACCACCGGAGACGGCACAGCTGCAGGCATGGGTGGGCGAGTCGCACTGGCAGGGCAAATGGGTTCCCGTCCCCGCTACCTGCGAGCAGGCAGAGCATGAGTGGGTCATTCGCCCCGACTGGCGGGGTATCTCAGGGGTAACCTATGGTGTGCGTAAGGTGCGCTGGGTTTTCCACTCCATGACCGCACCCCTCTCCATTCGCTCCATCCACGCCTTTACCGGTTCCCTCTGGGACGAAACCGAGCTGACCCTCCGCCTGCAATCCGCGCGAGAAGCCCTAATCCAAATCTACAACGGCGAGGTCGTGCCGGGCGAAAACCCCACACACACCGCGCAATGGGACGGGCAAACGCCTCTTCGCCTGCGTGTTCGCTATAGCCGTCCTTCTATGCTCAAATCTGACCGCACCGTGCTGCGCATTTGCCTTTCCGATAGCGCGTTTGGCGTGGCAGTAGATGACGTGCTGGCAAATGGCGCGGTGTACGTGCCTCATGCGGGCTTGCTGGTATCTCGAGACCCCAACCTGACCATAGAGCAATACCAGCGCAGGATTGCCCGGCACAAGACGGTGCTGGAGCGCGTTCGTCGGCTCCCCGAACAGACCTTCGCTCAGGCGATGGAGAAGACGCATCACAAAGTGCAGAACAACGGTCCCATGATGCTTTCACTGGCGTGCGATAACCGCAAATTCATTGTGGAACGCGACGGCACGCTCCGTAAAGAGGAGATTCAAATACAGCCTCTGTACGCGGGCGGGAAGGCGCAGTGGACGGAGCGACACCTGCATCACGGGTGGCTACCTGTGTCCGTAATCACCTGGCGGGATGGCGGCATGGTATATCGGCAGACCGCTTTTGTGGCGCCGCTGGACGAGAACCCCATCCCCGATTCGAACGGCTGGCTGTACGAACGCGCCGCCTGCTACGCGCTTATCGAGGCAGAGAACACCGGTTCACAACCCACGACCGCTCGGATAGCACTGCTGGTAAAACCCGAACCGCAAATCCGACCTCTCGCCAATGGCTTCCGAGTCGCGCATGGACAAGCGGTTTCGGCAATAGTGCAACCTTTGCATGACGGCTGGGCTGGAGATACGGGGGAAGGTAACGTTCAATTCAGCACCTCTGTTCCCGCTGGCGACAAACGAAGCCTGCTGCTCGTGCTTCCGGCGTGGGAGATGTCGGCGGAAGAGGTGCTCCCCACGCTATCGCCACAGGAGGCTCTCGCCCGAACGGAACGATACTGGCAGTCGGTCATGAATGAAGCCACGCATATTGAGATTCCCGACGCCGACCTGCTGAACGTGATTCGGGCGTCGCAGGTTCACTGTCTGCTCGCCGCCCGCAATGAGGAGAACGGCAAACATATCGCGGCGTGGATTGCGTCGACGGCATACGGACCTCTGGAGAGCGAAGCACACTCGCCCATTCGGGGGATGCTGATGCTGGGGCATCGCGAGTTTGCCCGCCGCGCGTTGGAGTTCTTCGTACACCGCTACCACCCGGCAGGCTACCTCACCACTGGCTATACGCTGATGGGCACGGGCTGGCATCTATGGACACTGGGCGAATACGCTGCGCTCACGCGGGATACGGGGTGGCTTCGCCAGGTGGCGCCGGCAGTGGAGAACGTATGCCGGTGGATTGTCCGCCAGCGGGAGAAGACAATGAAACGTACCGCCGACGGCCAGCCTGTGCCCGAGTATGGGCTGATGCCTCCGGGTGTCATGGCAGACTGGAACGCCTACGCCTACTACTTCGCGCTCAACGGCTATTACTGCGCGGGACTGTATCATGCGGCACGTGCCCTCGCCGATGCCGGACTCGCAGGTGCAGGCGAAC
>JAPWUZ010000119.1 GCA_028275265.1 Armatimonadota bacterium
TGGTGGTGGCAGCCGCCGCCACAGTGATACTATGGCGAACGCTGATACTACCGAAAGAGAACGAGGTCAAGGCGCGCCTGGCTCAACTGCAACAAGAGCGCGAGGAGACACTCAAACAGATAGACGCACTCAAAAAGGAAGCCGTGCTGGAGGCGAAAGAAGAAGCCTACCGCATCCGCGCAGAGGCGGAACGTGAAAACCGCGAAAAACGCGCGGAGATACAGAGGATAGAGCGAAGACTGGCTCATAAGGAAGAGACCCTTGACCGACGCCTGGAGGGGGTAGAGCGTAAGGAACGCTATTTGGCTGCCAGGGAAGCAGAGATAGAGAACCTGCGCCGTGAGGCAGAGGCTCTGGTGGAACAGCAGCAACGCGAGCTGCAGCGCATCTCCGGCTTGACCCCGGAAGAGGCAAAGCAGATATTCCTGCGCGGCATCGAGGAGACCGCCCGTCAGGAGGCAGCGCACCTGATTCGCGAGATCGAAGAGGAAGCCCGCCGCGAAGGGGAACGGCGCGCCAGAGAGATACTGATCGACGCCATGCAGAGATGCGCCGTAGACCAGGTGACCGAGACCACCGTTTCGGTGGTGCCTTTGCCCAGTGACGAGATGAAGGGGCGCATCATCGGACGGGAAGGGCGCAACATCCGCGCCTTCGAGATTGCGACGGGCGTCGACCTGATTATCGACGACACGCCAGAAGCGGTAGTGCTTTCGTGCTTTGATCCCATCCGGCGCGAGGTGGCGCGCATTGCGCTAACCAACCTTATTGCGGACGGACGAATCCACCCGGCGCGCATCGAAGAGGTGGTCGAAAAGGCACGCGAAGAGGTGGAGCGGCGCATCTGGGAGGCGGGCGAACGCGCGGTGCTGGAAACGGGTGTAACCGGACTGGCTCCCGAGCTCGTCAAAATGCTGGGCAAGATGCGCTATCGCACCAGCTACGGGCAGAACGTGCTGGCGCACAGTGTGGAGGTCGCGCATCTGTGCGGCGTGCTTGCCAGTGAGCTGGGCGTGAACGTCGCACTGGCGAAAAGGGCAGGTCTGCTCCACGACATCGGTAAAGTGGCAGACCATGAGCAGGAGGGACCGCACGCCCTGTTGACCATCGAAATCCTGCGCCGGTACGGCGAGCCCGAAGAAGTGGCGAACGCGGCGGGAGCGCACCACTTCGATGTCGAACCCGCCAGCATCGAGGCACTCATCGTCGCGATAGCAGACTCGCTCTCTGCCGCGCGACCCGGCGCACGGCGCGAAATGCTGGAAAACTACGTCAAACGGGTACAGAGTCTGGAGAAAATCGCGGACTCCTTCCCCGGCGTCGAGAAAGCGTTCGCGGTGCAGGCAGGGCGAGAGGTGCGTCTCATCGTCAAGCCGGATCAGATAGACGACCTCGAGGCGATGCGTCTGGCGCGTGAAATCGCGAACAAGATCGAGCAGGAGATGGAGTATCCGGGACAGATTAAGGTAACGGTCATCCGCGAGACTCGCGCCGTGGAGTACGCGCGATGAGCAGCGTGGTACGTGTACTGTTTCTGGGAGACATCGTTGGCAGAGCAGGGCGCCACGCGGTTCAGCAATGTCTGCCTTTCTTGAAAAAGGAGTTTGCTCCCGATATCGTCATCGCTAACGGGGAAAACGCGGCGGGAGGCATCGGAATCACGGCGGAAATCGCGGCGCAGCTGATGGAATACGGCATCGATGTGCTGACCACCGGCAATCATGCGTGGAAGGAAAAAGCGGTGTACGCCTATCTGGATGCTGAGCCGCGTATCCTGCGCCCCGCCAACTATCCGCCGGGTGCACCGGGGCGCGGTTGGGCAATCTACCCGGCAGGGGAACGCCCGCTGGCAGTAGTCAACCTCAGCGGCAGGGTGTTCATGGACCTGGTGGATTGCCCCTTTCGAGCGATAGATGCTATACTGGAAGAGGTACAGCGCACCACACCATTGGTGCTGGTGGACTTCCACGCGGAAGCCACCTCCGAAGCGCAGGCATTTGGCTGGTATGTGGACGGACGGTGCAGTGCGGTCATCGGCACGCATACACACGTGCAGACAGCCGATGCCCGTATCCTGCCAAAGGGCACTGCCTACATTACCGACGCGGGCATGTGCGGTGCGCTGGACTCCGTAATAGGGATGCAGGTCGAGCAGGTGGTGCAGAAGTTTCGCTTGCAGTTGCCTGTGAAGTTCGAGGCAGCACGCGGTCGCCCGGCAGTGCAGGGCGTATACGTAGAGATAGACGCCATTAGCGGTCGTGCTTGCCAGATACAACGGTTTCAGGCGTTGCCCGAGGCAACGGGCGTCAAAATGCGCACGGAGCACGGGCTATCACCCGAATAAGGGCACTCCACGGAAACGAGGTGAACCGAAGTGCGAACATGGACAGTGTGGCAAAGAAGGTTCCTGACGGTGCTAGCAGCAGCCTGTCTGGTTGCCAGCCTGAAAGCATTGGCTCAACAGGAGCTGGTCATTTTCAAGGGCGACAAGCCCTCCGACACAGGGCTCATCCTGAGCGGATGGGGTAGTGGCGACATCCGCGAATCTGGAGAAGCGGTCTACATCGGTAGCACCTCCCTGCAGGTAGTCACACAGAGCTTCTATCAGGGCGGACGTATCGCCTTGCAGCAGCCAATCAGCCTGGGACATTTTGCCAGTGACCCCCATGCGTATCTGCTGTTCCAGGTTCGGTTGCCGCGCGGTACCGGCAGCCTGTACACTGGCGGATATGGCAGAGGCGCAGGTATGGGAATGGGATTGCCGCCAGGAATGGGCGCCCCTGGGATGCCGTCAACAGGTCGTCTTGGTGGTGCGGCAACGGGCGCCGGAAGGGCGGCAGGCAGAGCCGGTGGAATGATTGGCGGTATGACCGGTCCGCCTACGGGCCCCGGTGTGGGAGCACCTCCCGGCATGGGTGGCGGTGTGCCGGGCGCACCGGGCGTAGGCACGGGACGCCGTACCGGGGGCGTTACCGGTGGCGTGCCTGGAATGCCGGGAATGCCCGGAATGCCCGGCTACGGTGGGTACCGGGGTGGCTACACTGCGCCCACGATGACCACCCGCGTCATGAAGCAGATGCGTGTGGTTGTCGTTACCGCCGATGGCAAACAGTACGAGGCGGTCGCTCCGTTCGACCCGCCCATTACCGACCAGGAAGGCTGGTTCCCCATCGGCATCGCGCTCGGAGCGTTCAAAGGATTGTCCCCCGACGCGAAGATTAAGGAAATCCGTGTTTTCGGGGACGCATACGGCGTGTTCTACGTGGGCGAGATACGTGTGGCTACCGACCCCACTCCTATCACCGGCGACGCTGGCGAGGAGCAAATCGTTGCCGCCAACGACCTGGTGAGGCTGGAAGCGCGAGCCAGTGCAGGCATTACCCCACTGAAGTACTCCTGGGATTTCGATGCCAGCGATGGCATTCAGGAGGATGCGATTGGCAAGGTTGTCACCACACGCTATCGCAAGCCGGGTGAATACATCGTGACGCTGACTGTCACCGACGTCTTTGGGTTGAAGAAACCCTTTGTCGCTACCACCAAAGTCACTGTCAACGAGTAACGCAATCCCCTATTACCCCCTCTCCTGCAAACCGGGGGAGGGGGTTTCATCTTGCTCCCTCTGCACAAATGTATCCCATTCGCCACAATCGTTACAGGGGGTGAAAACTTGACAAAATGCCCTTTGTAAGGCTATATTCACATAAGGGGGAGAGAAAGAAAGATGCACAGGCTGGACGAACGCAAAGCCTTTATCTTGCAGGCAGTCGTGCAGGACTATGTGGCGACCGCCGAGCCGGTGGGTTCGGAGGCGGTGGTGGAGCGTTACCGCTTGCGCGTTAGCTCTGCCACCGTGCGCAACGAGATGGCGGAGATGGCGGAGATGGGCTATTTGCGTCAGCCGCACGTCTCCGCAGGGCGTATCCCCTCCGACCTGGGCTATCGGTACTATGTGGAACACCTGATGAAACCGGTGCCGTTGAGCAAGTTACTCTCTCCTCAACAGACCAGCCTGTTTTCGCCAACCAACCCCGAAGTCGGCGAGGTAGAGCGACTTCTGCAGGCCACCTGTCGTCTGCTTGCACAGATAACCCACTACGCTTCGGTAGCCACCGCGCCGGAGACGGATGTGGTCTCGATACGCCATATCTTGCTTTCCCAGCCGGCTGCGGACAAGCTGCTGCTGGTTGTGGTAGCCAGCAGTGGACAAGTAGAACACCGGCTAATCCCCGTGCCCGAGCGATTGAGCAACCAGCAGATGGCTCTTCTGGACAGGATGTTGCAGGAGCGCTATGCCATGCGCCCCGTGCGCGAACTGCTGAATATGGAGCCTCTTGTCGTACCGCCAGAAATGCTTTCTGTGGAACCGGTGTGGAAGCTGACGGAGCAGGCGGTGCAGGACTGCATCGAGGCACTCAGCCAGCAAGAGGTGTTTCTGGAGGGTCTGCAGCACATCCTCGAACAACCCGAGTTCCGGCAGGTGGAACGCCTGTATCCGGTAATTTCGCTGTTAGAGCGACCGCAGATATTGGTGCGCCTGCTCCAGAGAGTGGAAGCGTCGAACAGAGTACAGGTCATCATCGGCGAAGAGAACCCCCTGCCGCAGATGCGTTGCTGCAGTTTTGTGGCATCTTCTTATCGAATAGGTGACCGCGTGGCGGGCACGGTATCCGTATGGGGTCCGACCCGCATGCACTATGAGGTGGCAACCTCAGCCGTAGAATACATCGCCAATGCACTGTCGCACGTGCTGACACAAATCAGTGTGAGCTCGTGAGAGGAGCATTACCGATATGATGGAGAGAGATGGGATGAAACGTAAATCGCAACATCATCACGAAGAGCAGTCGGAAGCGCGCCAGGAACAAGCACAGGCTACCCCGCAGGAGATCCCTTCGGAACCGACGGGGGAGCCAGCTGCAGCAGACGTAGCGGAGCTGGAGGCGCGCTTGCGTGCACTGGAAGAGGAAAACGCACTGCTCAAGCAGCAGCTCGCCGAAAAGCAAGATAGCCTTTTGCGAGCACTGGCGGACTTTGACAACTTCCGCCGTCGTACACGCCAGGAGATGGAAGAGATTCGCCGCATCGCTTTGGAGGAGTTCCTGCGCAGTCTGCTGCGCGTCATGGACAACTTCGAGCGAGCCATGCAGGCGGCGGAAGAGAGCCGGTCGTTCGAGAAACTCATGGAGGGCGTGCAGCTCACTTACAGGCAGTTGCAATCCCTGCTGCGAGAGGCAGGCGTCCAACCCATCGAAGCGGTTGGCAAACCCTTTGACCCCAACTTCCACGAGGCGGTGCAGCGCGTGGAAAGCCCGGAGCATCCGGATGAGACCGTATTGGAAGAGGTGGAGCGGGGTTATATGATACAGTCGCGGGTGCTGCGCCCCAGTCGCGTGAAGGTGGTAAAGAACTGATGGGAGAGCTGTTTGGAACGGACGGGGTGCGCGGCGTTGCCAACCGCGAACTGACCCCTCTTCTTGCCATGCAGCTGGGTATGGCTGCAGCTGCGGTTTTGGGCAATGGCAATCACGCCCCACACGTTCTAGTGGGGCGTGATACTCGTTTATCCGGCGATATGCTCGAGGCGGCGCTGGTAGCGGGGTTGTGCTCGGCAGGAGCCAGGGTTACTCTGCTCGGTATCGTGCCCACCCCCGCAGTGGCTTACTGCACCAGGCATTCTCAGGTAGACGCAGGAGCGGTCATCTCCGCTTCCCATAACCCCTTCGAAGATAACGGCATCAAGTTTTTCAGCACCGAGGGACGCAAATTACCTGACGACTTGGAATGCCACATCGAGAAACTGATACGGAATTGGGAGAACATCCCCCGTGCCTATCGCGACCGTATCGGCAACGTGCAGCGTGACAACGAGTTGGTGGAACGCTACATCGCCCATCTGATTGCCAGCGCGGACTGCTCGTTGAAAGGCATGCGCGTTGTGGTAGACGGAGCGAACGGAGCAGCTTACAGTATCGCGCCGCGCGTGCTTTCGCAGTTAGGCGCGGAGGTCGTTCCCATCCATTGTAGCCCTGACGGTGTGAATATCAACGCCGGATGCGGTTCTCTGCATACCGAGAGTATGCGTCAGACCGTTCAGGAACAACGTGCCGACGTCGGGCTCTCTTTCGACGGCGACGCAGACAGGGTCATCATGAGCGACGAGTACGGCAACGAGGTGGATGGTGACCGCATCATGGCGATGAGCGCGGTGTATCTGAAGCAAGCCGGTCGCCTTCGAAATAACGTACTGGTCGCTACCATCATGAGCAACCTGGGGCTGGAGGAGGCACTGAAACAGCACGGCATCCGTATGGAACGCACCAGAGTAGGTGACCGTTACGTTGCCGAACGGATGCGCGAACTGGATGCTGTGCTGGGCGGCGAGCAGTCGGGACATATCATCTTCGCGGAATACACCACCACCGGCGATGGTTTGTTGACCGCTCTGCAGGTGCTTGCACTCATGCAGCGTACCGGAAAACCCCTTTCCGAGCTGGCGGGTGTGATGGACAAATACCCGCAGATAATACGCAACGTGCGCGTGCGCGACAAGTACGCCTGGGAGCGATACGCGCAGGCAAAAGCGGTGGAATCCTGGGCGATACAGCAGCTGGGTTACCCATCGAGAGTGAACATCCGCCCTTCGGGAACGGAGCCTGTGGTGCGCATCATGCTGGAAGCCACCGATCGCGGGCGGATGGAGCAGGTGGCCGATGAACTGAAAACGATAGTGCTGCAGGTGTGCGGCGAACCCGAGGACTGAAAACATGCTGCTTGCGCTGGATGTAGGCAATACGAATATCGTGGTGGGGGTATTCGACGGGCAGAAACTGGTCGAACACTGGCGCGTGCGCACCGACCGTGAGCGTACTGCCGATGAGCATGGACTGCTGATGACCCACCTGCTGCAGTATGCTGCCCTGCCACGGGAAGAGATTGGCGGTATCATCATCTCCAACGTGGTTCCGCCGATGACCGACGCCCTGCTGGGGATGGCACGGCGTTTCTTTCACGTGGAGCCGATTTTCGTCTCGCACGAACTCGATCTCGGTGTGTCCATCCGCTACCATAACCCACGCGAGGTGGGCGCCGACCGACTGGTCAACGCGGTGGCAGCAATCCACAAGTATGGCGCACCTGCGATTGTCGTGGACTTCGGCACGGCAACCACGCTGGACGTGATTTCCCCGCAGGGAGAGTATCTGGGAGGGTGCATCATGGCCGGCGTGGGCATCTCGGCGGAAGCGCTGTTCCGTACCGCTGCCCGCCTACCGCGCATCGAGCTGGTTGCCCCCAAACACGTCATCGGGCGAACTACTGTGGAGGCTATGCAGTCGGGCATCCTGCTGGGCTATGCAGGAGCCATCGACGCCCTGGTGGAGCGCATCCACAAGGAGCTGGGCTGCGAGACGACGGTAGTCGCCACCGGTGGACTGGCGGAGCGCATCGCCGCCGAAACCCGCACCATCCAGCACGTGGACCCCTGGCTCACCCTCGAAGGCTTGCGCCTCATCTGGGAGCGGGTAGCGAGGGGGTGAGACCGAAGGTGCATCGGTGTTCTCAAACACGCAGTTTTCGCGTATAATATGGCAAAGGAGTGAGGGCGTTTCGAACGCAGATGCGGGTTCCTCATCCGATACCATACCA
>JAPWUZ010000111.1 GCA_028275265.1 Armatimonadota bacterium
AGCAACGAGATGACGATGAAGCCCACCATGCCACCCAGCAGCACGATGAGCACTGGCTCAATCGCCGAGGTGAGCGATTGCAGAGTGGACTCCACCTCCGACTCGTAGAAGTCTGCCACTTTGGACAGCATCTGGTCGAGCGCACCCGACTCCTCACCGATGGAAATCATGTGCACGACCATCGGCGGGAACATGCCGCTCTTCTCCAGGGGCGGTCCGATGCGGTCACCCTCACGGATGCGGGCACGCGCTTCCATCACCGCCTCGGCGATAATCTCGTTCGCCACGGTGCCTGCGACCGTCTCCAGCGCCTGCAGGATAGGTACGCCGGAGCTGAGCAGGGTGCTGAGTGTGCGCGAGAAGCGCGCCAGTGCGATTTTGTGGTTCAGCGGCCCGAAGACGGGCAGTTTCAGCTTCAGGCGGTCATACAACCTGCGTCCGATACGGGTGCGCACGAACATGCGGAAGGCGATGACCACCAGCACCACGATAGCGATCATCACGTACCATCGGCTGGTGAGGAAGTTGCTGAAGTCCATCAGCATCTGCGTCATCACCGGGAAGTCTTTGATGCCCAGGTCCTTGAACACATCGAAGAACTTGGGCAGGATGAAGGTCACCAGCCCGATGACAATCGCCAGCGCGGCGATCACCACGATAGTGGGGTAGGTCATCGCGGCGCGCACCTTCCGGCGCAGGGCGACATCCGCCTCGAGGAACGCCGCCAGACGCTGAAGGCTCTCCTCCAGAACGCCACCCACCTCACCGGCGCGGATCAAGCCGATGAACAGGTTGGAGAACACGTTCGGGTACTTGCTCATTGCCTTGGAGAGCGTCTGTCCGGCCTCCACTTCTGCCTGGATGTCCATAATGATGCGGCGCAGTTTGGGGCTCTGGGTCTGCTGTCCCAGAACGTCCAGACTGCGCACGATGGAAACACCCGCATCCTGCATCGTGGAGAACTGGCGGCAGAAAATCGCCAGGTCACTGAGCTTCACGCGTCCCCAACCGCCGCCGGGTCGTTGTGCGCGCACCTGGCGCACTTCGGTAACGGTAAAGCCCTGTTCCTGCAATCGCCGGCGCAGGGTTTCTGCGCTTTCCGCCTCCGAGGTACCGGAACGCACGGTACCTGCCGCATCGCGGAAGGTGTATGCAAAAGTTGGCATCGTCGATCCCTCCTCTGCAGCGGCGCAGGCTAAAGCCTGCGGCTACAATTCCGTTTACCGGTCTATACGAAGCGCAGGCTGAAGCCTGCGGCTACGGTTCGGTTCGTTTATCGTCCACGCGCCACTACTGTGCCTTCGGTCACTGTCGTGGGCGATATCATCTTCTTCAGCTCTTCGGGGTTCATTGCCCGCGAGAGCGCCTCTTCCAGCGTAATCCAGCCCTTCATGTACAGGTCACGCAGCGACTGGTCCATCGTCTGCATGCCCACATTCGCGCTGGTTTGTATGACCGAGGTAATCTGGTGTGCCTTGTTTTCGCGAATCAGGTTTCGAATCGCCGGAGTAGCAATCATGACCTCCACCGCCGGTACGCGCCCCGGTTGTCCCGCACGAGGCAGCAGCTGCTGGCAGATGACCGCCTGAATGCTATTGGAGAGCTGGATGCGGATTTGCTCCTGCTGTCCGGGCGGGAACACGTCCACGATACGGTCAATCGTGGTGGCTGCACTGTTGGTGTGCAGTGTTGCCAGCACGAGGTGTCCGGTTTCGGCTGCGGTAATCGCCAGCGCGATGGTCTCCGGGTCGCGCATCTCGCCGACGAGAATGACGTCCGGGTCCTCACGCAACACCGCCCGCAGCGCATTATGGAACGATTTGGTATCCTGTCCCAGCTCGCGCTGGTTGATGATGCTGAAGCGGTGCGTATGGAGATATTCAATCGGGTCCTCGATGGTGACGATATGCACGCTCCGCTCCATGTTAATCTGGTTAATCATCGCCGCCTGTGTGGTGGATTTTCCCGAACCGGTCGGTCCGGTGACGATAATCAACCCACGCGGCAGGCGTGTGAGCTCTTCCAGTACCGGCGGCAGGTTGAGCTCGCGGATAGTTGGGATGCGGGTGGGAATCAGGCGGAACGCCGCCGCCACTGCACCCCGGTCGCGATACACGTTCACGCGGAAGCGTGCCATCTTGCCCAGCGAGTACGAAAAGTCCAGTTCCAGTGTGCTCTCGAACCGCTGGATTTGCTCGTCGGTCAGGATATCGTACATGAGCCGCTGGGTGTCCTGCGGCGTGGCTTTTTCATAATTGGTGGGTATCAACCTGCCGTCCACGCGGATGACTGGTGGTACTCCTGCACACAGATGCAGGTCAGACGCCCCCTTCTCGACGACGATGCGCAGCAGGTCGTCGATGTGTGCATCCTCCAAACTGCGCGGACGCACCGCCGTTGCCGCCGAGGGGGCAGCGGCTTGTCCTCCGATTGTCGGTTCGATATCGAACTGCGTTGTCTGCTCCACGGAAAGTTCTGCCTCCCTTGATGGTAGTTAGTGCCCTGCGGTGAAGACCACGCGCATCACTTCGTCCGGTGTGGTGACGCCTTCCAGGACCTTTAGCAAGCCATCCTCACGCAGCTCATGCATGCCGTTCGCCTTTGCTGCGTCGCGGATGTCTGCCAGTGGCGCACGCCGGACAATCAGTTCAGCGATTTCGTCGTTCACCCGCATCAGTTCAAAGATGCCGATACGTCCGCGGAACCCGGTATACCGGCACGCCTCACAGCCCCGCCCGCGCCAGAGCGTGACCATCTGGTCAGGGTGTTCCGGACGGAAGCCAAACCGCCGCAGTTCGGCGGCAGGCACCTCATACGGTTCCTTGCAGTGCGGGCAGAGACGGCGTGCCAGACGCTGTGCCAGAACACCAATAACGGTTGCGGAGATAAGGTATGGCTCCACACCCATATCGACCATACGGATGACCGCCGACGGGGCGTCGTTGGTGTGCAGGGTGGTCAGCACCAGGTGTCCCGTCAGCGATGCCTCAATAGCGATTTCCGCAGTTTCCAAGTCGCGCATTTCACCGACCATGATGATATCCGGGTCCTGGCGCAGGAAGGAGCGTAGAGCGTTCGCAAAGGTTAATCCGGCTTTACGGTTCACCTGCACCTGGCTGACACCCGGTAGCTGGTACTCCACAGGGTCTTCGATGGTGATGATGTTCTTTTCAATCGAGTTGAGTTTGTGCAGCACCGAATACTGGGTAGTGGTCTTTCCGGAACCCGTCGGACCGGTGGAGAGCACCATACCGTTCGGCTGGATGACTAGCTCCTCGAGCTGTGCTTGAACTTCAGGCGTGAACCCCAGTTTCTCCAGCCCGATAAGGATGCTGGTTTTGTCCAGGATACGCATGACGATTTTCTCGCCCATGCCGGAGCTGAGGTGAACGGGGATAGAAGACACACGCAGGTCGTAATCTTTGCCTTCCACACGGATGGGGATACGTCCGTCTTGCGGGAGGCGACGCTCCGCGATGTTCATCTCCGCCATAATCTTGTAGCGGGAGATCAGCGGAGCCTGAATGTACTTGGGCAGGGTCATAATCTCGTGCAACACACCGTCAATGCGGTAGCGGATTCGCACACCACGCTCCTGGGGTTCCACATGGATATCCGATGCGCGTTCTTTGACCGCCTGCTGGATAATGGTGTTGGCGATGCGCACGATGGGGGCTTCCTCTGCCACGCGCGCCGCGCTTTCCACGTCCTCCTCGTCCACATCCATACCCACGCCAACCTGCGCGATATCGGCCTTAATCTGCGCCATCATCCCCCCGCCAACGGGTGCTGCCGCCGCGGCAGGCGATTCTGACTCCGGCGCCTTACCGACTACAGACTGGTACGCGCGGTTAATTGCCTCCTCGATGGCGTCTGGTGCTGCCAGTGCAGGGCGAATGGTGCAGCGCGAAACCAGCCTCAGGTCATCAAACGCCAGCACGTTGTTCACGTCTGCCATCGCCACAGTCAGCACATTGCCGTCTTTGAGGATGGGGACCACCTTGTGCTGGCGGGCAATGCGCTCGGGAACCACGTTCACCGCGCTGGGGTCGATGGTAAAGGTGTTCAGGTCGACAAAAGGAACCCCCAGTTCCTGTGCGCGCGCTTCCGCCACCTGCGCAGGGGTTGCCCACTGGTTGTCGATCAGAATCCTGCCCAGGTCACCGCCGGAGCTGCGCTGGATTTTTTGCGCCTGCTCCAGCTGCTCGCGCGTGATGTACCCCCGCTCGACCAGATACTCGCCGAGACTCTTCCGTACGGTTGCCATTGCTCTCTCACCCCGTTTACTTGTTTGGCTCCCCACCCGTGTCAGAGGCGGGTGTATCCTGTGAATGCGCCAATGATTCCTGCTACACCATCATAGCATTTTACGACGAGATACACAATCTCTACACAATCTGCCCAGCGAACTCCATGCCCAGTGCCTTCCGCACCACCTGCTCCATCACATCCACAGGAGGATACTGCCCTGTCCACAATCGAAAAGATTCCGCCCCCTGGTACACAAGCATTTTTACGCCGTTCATGATGGCACATCCTCTTTTTTGTGCCTCGCGAAGCAGCCTGCTCACCGGTGGGTTATATACCAGGTCGTACACCAGCATGTCTGGATGCAATCCTTCCAGTGGAATGGGCGGCATCTCCTCTACATTGGGGTAAAGCCCCAGAGGAGTTGTGTTGACCAGCACCTGCGCTTCTCGCAACACCTGCACCACTGCAGGGTCATGGTATTGCAGGGCATGTGCTTCCGCTCCCAGCTCCCACAGCATCTGCGCCGCCCGGTCGCGGTGGCGGCTTACCACCGTCACCTTCGCGCCAACCTGAATCAGTGCGTTCGTCACCGCACGCGCCGACCCGCCGGTGCCCAGCACCACCACACGCAGGTCGTCACCAACGGACACCCGCTCCGCCTCCAGAGAGCGCAGAAACCCCACGCCATCTGTGCTCGTGCCGTACAGCGTGCCATCTTCCCGTCGACACACCGTATTGACCGCGCCAATCTGCTTCGCCACCTCGCTCAACTCGTCCATCAAAGGCGGTATCAGTTCCTTCAGCGGCACGGTAATATTCGCGCCTCGGAAACTCATCGCGCGCAACCCCGCAATGGCTTCCTGAACGTTCTCGGGTGGGGTGAGCAGAGGAACATAAATCCAGTCCATATTCAACGCCTCGAACGCGGCGTTGTGCATTGCCGGAGAAAGGCTATGCTCCACCGGATATCCCATCACGCCCACCACTTGTGTCCGCCCGGTAATCACTCTCACGAACCGATTCCCCCTCTACTCTTTGACGTTGAAATGGTTTCGCTGGTTCCCGCACCCTGTGGTAATACACCCGCCCGACGGTACGCCCACAGTAATATTCGTTCCAGAAGGCGACTCACCTTCGTGCCGATAAACTCGCGCCGCGCCATCGGCAGCACCAGTATGGTGCGCATCCCCATGCGGTTGCCTCCCCAGACGTCAGTGAAAATCTGGTCGCCAATCATCACCGCCTGCTGCGGAGCCGTTCCCAGCTGCTCCAGAGCCTGCCGCAAACCATACCGGCGCGGTTTGAACGCCTTCGGCACGTACGCGATGCCCAGCTCTTTCGAGATCACCTCCAGCCTGCGTCGCCGCCGGGTGTTGGAAACCAGACACAGGCGTAAGCCCGTCTGCTTCATCGCCTCCACCCAGTGCCGAATCACCTCCGGAACATCCATCCTCTGCCAGGGAACCAGCGTGTTATCCAGGTCCAGCAGCACGGCCCGGATGCCCTGCTGCACCAGCGTCGTCGGGTCGATATCGGTAACGCTGGAAACCACTTCGTCGGGACACCAGCGCAACCAGCCTTGTTTGTTCATGGTGTTGCTCTTGCTCGCTCCGCCCGCGCCCGTGCGATAGCCACCCGATGATCGTGCAACGTGCGCGTAAAGATATGACTGCCATCCGGGCGCGCCACGTAATACAGGTAGTCCACCCGCGCCGGGCGCAATGCCGCCTCGATACAGGCAACCCCCGGATTGGCTATCGGTCCGGGAGGCAGCCCTTTCCGCCTGTATGTATTATAATCGGAATCTACCTCCAGGTCACGATACAGCACGCGCGATTTGTGCGTGCCCAGCGCGTACAGCACGGTGGCGTCTATTTCCAGCCTCATTCCCTTCTGCAGCCGGTTGCGAATCACTGCGGAAATCAGCGGACGGTCCTCCGGCACTTTCGCCTCGCGTTCGATGAGCGAAGCAATGGTGAGTATCTGATGGAAGGTGAATCCCGATTGAGCGATCTCGGCGCGGTACCTCTGGTAAACCTCACGCTCCAGCAGAGAAATCATGCTCTGTATTGCCGCACGCGCCCCTGTGCCTCGCGGAAGGCGGTAGGTATTCGGGAAAAGGTAGCCCTCCAGGTTCTTCGGCAGGGGGAACGAGGCGGAGAAAGTATCGCCTTGCTGGGTGGCAAGGCGCAGGAACTCTTCTCGGTCGGCGACGCCACGTTCCCGCATCAACTCCGCAATCTGGCGGACGGTGAAGCCTTCGGGAATGGTGACCCAGCTGGTCGCCATGCGCCCCTCCGCAATGAGACGCGCAACCTGCAGAGGAGACATGCTGGGACGCAACTCGTAGGTGCCCGGCTGCAGACGCCCGCTCCATCCCTTGACACGCACCACCCATTCAAACGTCCACGCGCGGCGGATAATGCCCAGTCGCTGCAGCTTCTGCCCAATCTGGCGGGCGTTCATACCCGGTTCTATCTTTACCAGACGCAGGCCGCCGTGCCCCATCGGCTGGAACTGCCACCACAGCCAGACTGCTGTCAGTAGCAGCGCCAGCACTCCCAGGGATAGCAATACCCATCGCCATCTGCGCTTCTTATCCGCTGGCTCCATCCGCTTTGTTCCTTCGCTCGCTCAGATAACGCTCCAGGATGAGCGCGGCGGCTACCGCATCCACACGGCTTCGACGCGCCTCGCGCCGGACGCTGGCTTCCCTCATCCGTCTGTCCGCCTCGACGGTGCTTAACCGTTCGTCGACCAGAATAATGGGAACCTGCACGGCTTCGCGCAGCACCGCCACAAAGGATTGCACTTTCTCCGCCGCGCCCCTCTGCGTCCCCCGCAGGGTGTAAGGCATCCCCACCACGATTTCCTGCGCCTGTTGCTCCTGTAGCAGACGCGCCACCTGCGCCACATCGGTGGCGATGCCTTTGCGCTCAATCACCTGCAGAGGCTGTGCGAGGATGCCTTCCTCATCGCTGATAGCCACGCCGATGCGCCGTTCGCCGATATCCAGTGCCAGCACTCGTGCCATAGGTTATGCATATTGTACCGCAAGCGGTGTTTGCCCTGCCAGACCAATGGGGAGTTTGATGTGGATGACCATACTGCGGGACGGCTGGACAGAGGCTCCCTCGTAGCCAGTGGGTCCAACTCGCGCTCTGGGCCGAGTCATTGTGGGCTACATCCGTTGTTGCAACCTGAACAACGCTCTCCTGCTGCGGACTTCAGCCTCCCCGTTGACACGCGCCAGCAGAATGAAAAACAGCACGCCGAACAGGAAGGCAAATCATCTCAATGACTGTAGCAAAACATCCATCATTACACCTCTATTCCGGCATCCGTCCACGAACAGGCATGCCCTGGCGCACTGCAGTCCGTTTCACGGCTTCTGGACACTGCCCTGCTCGTAGCGCAACACCCCGAACAGGTCACTGCGGCTCTCAGTCCGCTATGGTATAGCCGGATGGCACCTCAAAAGCCGACGTTGGCACCTTGACCTTTGCATACGACACCGTGTCCCAGACGAACACCATCGACGCATCTGCCCGCGCCGCTAAAAG
>JAPWUZ010000113.1 GCA_028275265.1 Armatimonadota bacterium
AGCGCAAGGCTCTCACCGGGCTGTCACCCCCTCCCACCCGCGGGGAGGTACCGGCGTCTGCACGCTACCCTGCTCGTGGCGCAACACCCCGAACACATCATACACGTTGTTGCTGATGACGCTCGCTGATCTGTTCGTTATCACCTGCGCCGTGCCTAACGGGTCAAAGTGGTGCCATTCGTTGTTTCTGCGCACCAGCGAGATGCCCTGCAAATACAAAGCACTCGTCGTCCACTGGCTGCCCGACAGGTCGGACGTCTGCTCCACTAAGTCGCCGGCGCCGCAGGCTACCCCACAGGGATACCGCGTCCACACCCCGTTCACGTAGTCCTTCCGCCACCGACGACCGCCGTCAAAACCGTAACCGTACTCATACGCCAGCTGCACGTTGCCCCCGCCGTAGTCCCGACGAATGCGAACCAGTGCGCTTCCCGTGTGCCCTGCGGCCTGCAGGGGAAAACCATTAGCCCAAATGCACAACAGAGCTGTCAAGGTACGTAAGTGAGCTAACAGGAGATACGTATCACTTTTAGAATAGCAATCGGTGTCGGATTTGTCAAGGCATCTTTGCGGGGGTGGTGGCAAATTTTCTGAAAACATCTGCTGTGGTGGTTTGCCTCCACCCCAGTGGCGTATCAACTTTCGCTGGAACCGAGGCGCATGACCGCCTCGTCGATAATCCAGCGTTCCGATTCAGGGATGCGCTGCTGTATTTGCTGCAGCAACTCCGCCGCTTTGGGGCTGCTGCTTCCTGCCAGCGCGATAAGCGCCCAGTGCCGTGCGGTGGCGTTGGGTGAGTTCAACGCCCCCTGCAAAGCGGTGATACTGACGTCCCCCATTGCCGAAAGAGCACGCGCCGCAAGGTAAGCAACGGTCGGGTTGTTGCCTCCGAGCCTGGCGATCAGGGGCTGCACGGCAGCAGCGCCCAGATTCGCAAGCGAGTTCGCTGCCGCCTCCCCCACGCCGCCATCCGGGTCGGCAAGCGCGTCCAGCAGATGGGGAATAGCTGAGGTCTGCCCCGTCTGTCCGAGCGAGGTCGCCGCCGTACGGCGCACACGATAGTCAGGGTCCTTCAATGCCACCGCCAGGGGAGCTACCGCTGCGGGGTCGTTCATTCCGCCCAGCGCCTCGGCCGCCAGTCGCCTCACCTCCGGGTCGCTACTTCGGAGGGCTTGAGTGAGCGCAGGGATGGCTGCTCGTCCTGCACGCGCCAGCGCGCCCACTGCCGCCGAGCGCACAATCAGGTCCTCGTCGCTCAGCGCACGTACCAGAGTGGCGACCGCCCGTGCACTGGCGATTTTACCCAGCGCCACCGCCGCCTGTGCGCGTGCGTCGCCGTCGTCCTCGGGGTTATTGAGCGCGCGAAGCAGGGCATCCTCCGCCGAGGGATGGGCAATCGCCGCCAGCGCGCCAATCACCGTGCGGCGCATCGCAGGCGAGTCATCTTGGTGTTTCAACAGAGCCGGTACCGCGCGGGGGTCACCCAGCTTGCCCAGCAGCTCGGCAACAGCGATGCGCAGGGCTTCATCCTTGTCCTCAATGAGTGGCAGCACCTGTGGGGTGCACACCTTACCGATTCGCGCGAGAGCGTCGCTTGCTGCGGCTCGTGAACCGCTGTCTTTCAGAGCCTCCACCAGCTTGGGCACAATAGATTCGCCTAACGTCGCCAGCGCCTTTGCCGCGCCTGCCCTGACATTGCTGTCTGCGTCTTTCAGTGCGTCCAGCAACGGCTGTGGATATTTGGGAGCAAGAGCGATGAGCTTCTGCGTGACATGCTCGCGCATTTTGATTTCGGGGTCTTTCTGCAGAGCGAGCAGTGCTTTAACGGCTTCTTCCGTGCCCAGTTGCTCGAAAGCATCCGCTGCCCTCATCCGCGCCGCGATGGGTCGCTGTTGCACCAGGTCGTACAGGGAGTCGTGCGTTGCCAGTACCTTCGCGGCGGCGACCTGACGGGCGGGGTCTTTACTCACCAGGTCGTCCACCGTCTTCTGGGTCTGCACATTGCGCCATATCGTCCAGCCAATGATGCCGCCGATAATCAGTATCCAGATTGCCCACCGCAGGGCTGCCGCTCGGTTCATCCCTATTACCTCGCTCAGGTGGCTTAGTTTACGTTTTTACTTCGGTGCCGCCGCCATCGAATCCTGCCTCGTGGGTCTCATGCTCGGGCACATTGCTGCACAATCTGTTGCGCCAGATGCGTCACGCCGTAGCCCCTGGTCGCCATCACGAACTGCTTACCGTACTGCCGGGCGATGTCCCGCGCCTCTTTCCAGTGCGTCCGGCTATAATGCACCACCACGACGGTGATGTCGGCGTTGCGGATGTGTGCTTCCATGCTGTTTACGCTTTCGCTACCGTCCAGGTCGGGCCAGTCTACCTCTGACAGCTGCAACGCCTCACGGATTTTCTGCTCCGCCTCGACACGCCGATTGAAACACAGCATGAACAGCTTTTTGCCCTGCGTGATTTTGCGTGCCTCGCGCAGCAGTTCGCCGTTTTGTTCGGCATGAGGCTCCTCCTCAGGCTGCGCTTCCTGCGGAGGTGTCTTCTGCTCCTGTTTCAGTAGGTGTTTGCCCAGATTCACCAAAAACTTGCGGGCTGCGCTCTGCTCCGATTTCGCCAGAGCACAGCGTTCCGGCACGGCAGGGTTCTCCAGAAACGAGTCGTAGCCGCGCATCACATCGCACAGCTCGCGATTGGAATAGGGTATCTGCGCCTGATGGCACGCCACCAGCGCGCACAGCAGGTCTTCCTCGAAACTGTCGGGGTTGGGTTCGGAGAGAACTGCTCTCAGGCAGTCCATCGCCTCCCGCTGTTGCGCTTTTTTCTGTACCTGCCGCTTTGCCGCTTCCCAGTGTTCGTCGGCATGTCGGATGTAGTGAAGCTGTCTCTGCCTTGAACTGTTGCTGGACAGCATCTCGATTTGCCACTTGCGGCTTTGCGCCTCTTCCCCAACCGCCTCGCGCAGAGTTTCCGTGCCGTCCTGCTCTGCCAGCCTGCTCAGAAGCTGCTTCGATGTCCAGATTTGCTGCACCATCGGCACAGGGGCTACGATACTCTCCAGCAGAGGCGCGCCCGTGCCTTTGTCCATGTCATCGCGATGCTGCTGGTACCACTCCCACATCTGCCAGCTCTGTGCCATCGCCTCATAGCCAACCTGCGGGGTTTCCAGCTCATGCTCGCTGAATTCGAGGTTTGGGTCCAGCGGAGGTAACCACATCCCACCTAACTGCTGATGGACAAGTGACGTTAACTGTCTTTTCAGCTGGTTGGCATCCCACTCCCTTCCGTATTCCGCTGCCTCAGGGCGTATCAAGCGATAGCGGCACGCACTCGCCATCAGCAAGCACAGTACCTCGTGACGAGAAAGGGCGTGATTCTGCACGTAGTCCAGCTGGCGAGACAGGCTCTCCAATCGCTCTGCCAGACGAGTGCGCGCCTCATCTAAACGGGTTTCCGCGGGCTGCGGAACCTCTTTCTGCACTTCGGGCGCGGCGGGTTGCGTAGCAGGTTCGGAGGCTTCGGACAGGGTAAGAGGCACTTCCTCCGCACTTTCAGGTTCTTCCGGTACAGACGCGGCTCCAAGAGTCGGCTCCTCCAGAACACTCGTTTCCGAAGGCTGTTGTGTGGAAGCAGGTTCCTGCATCGGGGCTTCTAAAGGCTCCGGTGCAACTGTCCAGCCCTCTACCATCCGGTACACGGCACGGAGGGCAAGGGCAACTTCCGCTTGCTCACAAGCAGCTACCATCTCACACAGGGCGAGAATGGCGTGTAATGTGCTGCCTTTGTTTGCTGTGAGCTCATCACCACGCTGCAAATCGCTCCAAACCGACGTGAGGAGGTCCACAGTAAGCAGCAATTGACGGCGGCTCTCGCGGTCGAGGCTGGACATTTTGAGGCACGGCGCCAGAGTCTGAATGGCTTGCTCCACCTGGAGACGCGTCCCGGCAGGCGTGACATCACCGTGATCCATCACAGCACCCTCCTTCAGCAGAAAGTGTTGTGACTATTTAGACGCCTGTAGTCCACGAAAAGTTTCAATATGGCACTTAACGCGATTAAAATGCCAAATCTATGCGTCAAAATGGCAGACTTCGCTGTGAAGGAAAGAGGCTCGATGGCATCGTATTCTGGGAGCGGTCGGCTACCGCAGGGTCGCAAGCTCCACATGGAGATACAAGAGGTGCCGCCCGTTCCGCACCTCAGGGACCCGGCGCGAGAAACCATCAGATGTTCACTTGGACAGCATTTCACACACGGAGGAGAATGCCATGCGCAAAATCACTATCATCGGAGCAGGCGGATACGTCTTTCCCATTCGGTTGACCGTGGATATCCTTTCGTTCCCCGAGCTGCGGGATTCGAGCCTCTACCTCTACGACATCGACGGCGAAAGGCTAGCGCGTTCGAAGCGGCTTATTGACGGCATTTTAGAGCGTAACAACCTGCCCACCCGTGTGGAAGCGGGGTTAGACCGTCGCGAAGCATTGCGAGATGCCAACTATGTCATCGTCGCGTTCCAGGTTGGCGGCGTAGAGGCATACAAATGGGACGTGGAGATACCCCGCCAGTATGGCATCGACCAATGCGTGGGCGATACGCTGGGACCCGGCGGAGTGTTTCGGGGTTTGCGCTCCATCGCCGTTTTTGAGGAAATTGCCAGAGACATGCACGAATTGTGTCCGGATGCCCTGATGCTACAGTATGCCAATCCCATGTCCATCAGCTGCTGGGCGTTGAACCTGATGGGCATCAAAGTGGTTGGTCTCTGCCACAGCGTTCAGGGCACCAGTAAGATGCTGGCGCACGAGCTCGGCGTGCCCTACGAGGAGGTCTCTTTCAAGTGTGGTGGTATCAACCATCAGGCGTGGTTCACCGAGTTCAAGCACAAGGGAGTGGATGTCTATCCTCGCCTGCGTGAAGTGATGTTCCAGAAATATCCCTCCCCGCTGGAGGTCGATGCAGATACCAAACTGCCGCAGAGTCGCTTCGCGCAGCGTGGGCTCGACCACAAAGCGGAAGACGAAGTTTACTACCACGAGCGCGTGCGCACCGAAATCATGCGCACCTTCGGGTATTTCCATACCGAAAGCTCGCACCACGGCAGTGAGTATGTGCCCTGGTTCCGCAAGAACCCCGACATCGTGAACACCTATATCCCCGTGCGATGGGATTACTACCAGATTTCCTGCTCGTATCAGGAGGAGAGTCATCAGGAATACCTGCGCCAGCTGTGCGAGGGACCGTTGCACCTCAGCGAGGAGTACGGCGCGCGCATCATCCACGCCTGTGAGACGGGCGAGCCGGTAGTCATCTACGGTAACGTGCCGAACTGGGGCGCGCCAGGTACCGACCCCAAGCACTCGCGCTCGCACATCATCTCGAATCTGCCGCACAATTGTTGCGTGGAGGTTGCCTGTCTGGTAGACCGGAACGGTGTTCAGCCGGTCGCATTTGGTGACCTGCCCCCGCAGTGCGCCGCCATCAACCGACAGAGCATCAACGTACAGGAGCTTGCGGTGCTGGCGGCGATGAACCGCGACCGTTCGCTGGTGTATCAGGCGGTGGCGATGGACCCGCTGACCGGCGCATTACTCACCCTGCCGCAGATTCGGCGGATGGTGGACGAGATGTTCGAAGCCGAGAAGCAGTGGCTACCACAATTCGCGTGAGGGAATGCATGAAGGACATCCAGCAAACAGCCCAAAGGCTTTACGAGATTTTCCAGCAGGTGCTGGACGAGCAGAATAAAGGGCGATACGCCCCGGAACTATGGTCTTCCTACGGACACGTGGGCACGCGAGCGGGCGCGCTGCGCAGAACGCTGTTTGTCTCTGATCTGTGTCGGCTCGCCAAGTTCGACCCGCAAGACAAGGTCATCGTGGATGCCGGATGTGGTTTCGGGGTCATCGCCATCATTCTCCACCTACTGGGAGCACGCAAGGTGTGGGGCTGTGATATCTCGGAAGAACGGCTCACCACCTTTCAGAGAATCACTGCCGACCTCAGGTTGGAAGCGCATCTGGAAGGGCATCTGCTGCCAGTGGAAAATATCCCGCTGGAGGATCGCTCGGTAGACGCAGTGGTTTCCAACGAAGCCATTTCCCACTATCGGGATGTGGATGCGTTTCTGCGACAGGCAGCCCGATTGTTGAAGCCCGGCGGGGTATTGCTCATCGCGGACGGAAACAACGGTGCTAACCGTTCGCGTCGCCGTTTTACCCAGGAGATATGGGAACGTTTTGAGAACGGACCTGCCGGAGAAGTGCATGGGCACTATCTGGAAACCCCCTACAGGGAGATGCGTCGGCAAATCATTCAGGCCACCGCCCCCCAGCTGCCCGAGGACATTGTCACACGGATTGCTGAGGGTACAGCCTACATGGACAGGAACGCTGTAATGGAAGCAGTGCAACACTACCTCGCCACCGGCACTCTGCCCTCATCTCGTTTTGACCGCAATCGGTGTCCGCTGAACCCGATATCGGGGGCGTATATGGAGATGCTGTTTCACCCGGCTGAGCTGGCACGACAGATAGAAGACTACGGTTTTCGGGCGAGGCACTATGCAGCTCTTGGTGGTGCGCTTCCCGTCCCATTCGTAGGGATAAACCGTCTGTTCAGGCTGCTCACTCCTGTTACCCTGCCGTGGGCGCGGGCATTTCGGGTGGTCGCCGTAAGGGTGTAGTAAGAAAGGCAGTGGAGCCGACGGGCGGACTCGAACCGCCGACCTACGCATTACGAGTGCGCCGCTCTACCGACTGAGCTACGCCGGCTCATAAGAAATGGTGCCGCGGGGCAGAATCGAACTGCCGACACCAGGATTTTCAGTCCTGTGCTCTACCAACTGAGCTACCGCGGCATCTGGTCAGGTGGCGGGGACGACGGGGCTCGAACCCGCGGCCTCAGGCGTGACAGGCCTGCGCTCTAACCAACTGAGCTACGCCCCCGCGCAGGTTGTAAGCATGGTGGGCGAAAGAGGGCTCGAACCTCTGACCTCTTCCTTGTAAGGGAAGCGCTCTTCCAGCTGAGCTATTCGCCCCCTTTGAAGGAACATTTCCCACCAGCACCGTATATTATTCCAAAAATCTTGCGATTTGTCAACGGGGTACACGCGATTTTCTCGCCCCAAGACACCAAAAAATCTCAACACAAGGAGGTCTTCCAATGCGCAAGTGGTGGACAATGCTTGCCCTGGCTGTGGCGATGACCGCCGTGTTACCGGCAGTCGCACAGGAGGAAACAGGGAATAGCAACCTGTGCGTACGCGCGGGCGTTTTCTTCCCGCAAAAGTCCGAAACCAGAGACGCGGCGGATAAAGCGTGGTTCACAGCAGGAATCGAGTACACCTTCCAGCAGCTGGTTGCTCCCGGCTTCGAAGGGAAATGGACGGTCAGCGCCGACTTCATGGGCAACAAAACCATGCACAACGTGCCTGTTCAGGTCAATCTGGTCAGCATGTTTGACCGATTCACCTGGAGCATTGGTGCGGGCATCGGCTTCGCGAAGAATGTGAACGGCGAAGCCAAAACGGGTATGACCTACAGCGTCGGAGTGAATGCCGCGGTGGGAAATACTTCCGTCCCGCTGGAGATCGGCGTGATGTGGAGAGGCATGACCAATGTCAGCAACCAGCTGGACGGTATAGCGGTGCATTTGCAGCTGCGCTTCTGAGCCCGCACGTCACCTGGTGTGGAGGGCGAGGCTCCGGCCGAGTCGTAAAACTGCTCCCCGTGCGCGTAGGCGGGTGAGAGGTGGCTCACAAGGAGGTTCGCCCTCCCCAAAACGTAGGCTAAGCCT
>JAPWUZ010000115.1 GCA_028275265.1 Armatimonadota bacterium
CAGAACACCAAAATCCCATGCTACAAGCGGCGCAGGCGCGCCTGGACGGAGCATAGGCGCGCGCACAGGCAGTATCTGCCATGTTGCTGCCGCAGGTGTCGATATCCGGCTGGCTGGCGCAAGGGACGATGGACAACATGCTGGCGTCGTCGCCGGGTGTGATGCCCGACTCGATGCGGATGGCGTCACGTGATCGTTTTGCTGCGTCACAGCTGAAGATATCCATTCCATTGTTCACCGGTGGACGGTTGCAGGGCATGATCGGCGCTGCTCGTGCTGAGAGAGACGCGATGTATGCGGAAGTACGGGAAATAGCTCAGGAAGTGCGTTTAGAGGTCACCATGCGTTATCTGCAGGCATTGCTGCGCCGGGAGCTGGTGGACGTGGCGGAGAAGCGGTATCAAGCGCAACAAGAGCAGACGCGCGTCATCGAGGAGATGTACGAAAGCGGCAAAGCGCCTCTAGCGTTCGTGTTACGCAGTCGTGCGGCGGAGGCGGAGGCAAAGCAAGCATTGACCACCGCCCGCGCCGAATTCCGAAAGAGCCTGTTGCACCTGCAGGCCAGCATCGGCGTACCCCCTGGGCAGGAGATAGACCTGCCGCCGCGTTAACAGCCCGTGTTTAACCTGCCTGCCTCGCCGAAGGAAGCGGTGGAGAGGGCACTGCAGCAACGCCCTTCGCTACAAGCGCAGCGGGCACGTGTGCAAATGGCGAAACTCGATCGGCTCGCTGCCGAAGGAGCGATACGCCCACAGGCATACCTGGCGGCTTCGCAGGACTGGATCAAGGCGCAGAGTATGTCGGCGCAGTCGGGTTACACAGTCGCCCTGGCGATCAGTGTACCGGTGTGGACAGGTGGGCAGTTGCAGGCACAGGTTCGAGCAGCTGTGGCTCGCGAGCAAGAGCAGACCGCTCTGTTGCGTGCGCAGCAGCTTCAGGTGGAGAACGAGGTTCGTCAGGCATGGCTGGACATTGAAACGGCAGCGGCAAACATCGCTACGGCAGAAGCTGCCCTGAAGGACGCGGAGGAAGCGCACCGTGTGGCGACGTTACGGGTAAACGAGGGGAAAGCCCCCCTCGTGGAGCAAATTGACGCCCTTGCCGCGCTGACCGAAGCGCGCATCCGCTTACTGGAAGCGCACACCGAACACGTGCTGGCGCAGGCACGCTTGCTGCGGGCAATGGGAGAACTGTAGCTATGTTGTTTGCTTGCGCAGCAGGGCGATGAACAGTGTGGAGCGCGTCTCCTGGATAATCACCGCCTGAAAGTGCGAGATGTCCCAGCCGTGTGAGACCAGCTCGTTCAGGTGCTGTTCCATCAGGCGGTCATCAGTGGTACGCACGATACGGTACTCCACCGTTGCCAGTTTGGCGGTGTCCTCCTCGCCATGCAGGATGTGATACAGGGGTTTGACGTGGTGTTCCAGCATGGCGTCCACAGGCATCTCCAGTTCCGCCTCACGGGGTTCCAGTCCGAGCCAGATACGTCCTTCGCCGTCACGATAGATAATGAAGCCTGCTTCCACCACAATCTCTTCCTGAATGTCCGGTTGCGAGAGCATCTGCTGGCAGTGTTCGGCGTTCACCATCCACATGTGCGAGTGGCGCGGTAATCCCAACTCGCTGTACTCATGGTCGGCACGCACCTCACCTGCCACCCGCTCCAGTACCATCCCTCCCTTGACGGCGGAAGCGACCACGGATGTGGGGACTGCGCAGAAATTGCGATTCAGCCAGTCAGCGTACGTTCGTAACATGTCGAGCCCTCCTCTCCACACGAACGCGCCGCTGCGTGATGCACCCTGTGTGCCGCTTCAAGGCTACAAAAGACGGGTCAATGGTCTGACGTTTCGCGCTCACGCGGCGTCCCGCGCATTGCTGCCCCATTATAACATTCGAGCAAATCTTTGTCAAACCATAAAATCATCGGTGCTAAAGTGGGTTGGCGCAGGGGCTTATGTACACTTGCACTGATACCGGAAAAGAGTTCAACACACCGTCAGCGGCGGCGACAGCAGGCGTTGAGCGCGCCCGGTCAGGGTTTGTACATACCGAACCTGTGCTGGCGAAAGCCCGAATTCTCCGGCAATAGTTTCCGCATCCATCCCCCGCTCCAGCCGCCACAGCACCTTGTCCAGTGTAGCATAATCCAGTCCTATCGCCAGCTCGTCGGTCAGACCGGGCAGGAGGTCTGGCGAGGGAGGGCGGGCGATAATCTCCTGAGGGACTTGCAGGTATTCTGCCAGTGCACGCACCTGTGTTTTATAAAGGGTAGCCAGCGGAGCGATATCCGCAGCCGTGTCGCCGTACCTCACGAACAAACCCGTTGCCAGCTCGGTCTTGTTTGCGGTGCCGGCGACCAGCAGGTTATACCGCTCGGCGTAGTAGTACAGCACGATCGTGCGCAGGCGGACTTTCACCCGGTGATAGGCGACCGTCTGGTTGAGCCATGGGCCGCTTAATCCCCGGGTGCCTATCATCACCGCGGAAAACGGCGTCTCTCCTTCGGGTAGGCTCTTCCGAAACTGCTCGTAATAGTGCAGCACCGCCTTCGCTTTCAGACGGCGACCGGGTATCAGCCACAGGGGTAGTTGCCGATACACCCCCAGCAGGGCGAGCAGAAGGGTTAATCCCACAGTTCGGCAGCGGATGCCCAGGCTCCGGGCGAGATGGCGTGCCAGCTGCTTGCTTTCGGGCGCGCTATCGCGCTCCGGCAATATCAACCCCAGCACGCCATCAGCCCCCAGAGCCCGGACAGCAAGAGCGGCAACCACTGCCGAATCGAGCCCGCCGCTCAGCCCAACGACCACCCCTTCGCGGCGAAAATCCTCTACCGCGTTGCGGATGAAGGCGGTCAAGCAGGCTACTACATCTGCTGGCTCGATACGCAGCTCTTCCAAGAACGGCGGTTGCCCCCTTGAATCTCGCTCAGGTACTCCTGTTGCCAGATGGGCTCGAACTTCTCCTGCAGCTTCTCGTCATAGGCTACCAGCCCCTGATAGTAGCTGGGGTCTCTCAGCGCGTCGGCTGCAGACTCATCCTCCGGCTCGGGGCGGTATCGGTCGATCATCGCGCGCCCATCGCGGTGATGGTCACGTATCGAGCAGGGGATGAGCCAGTTGCCGTGTTCCTCCGGTCGTTGCTTGCCGAAGCCGTAGTCCCACTGCCACTGCCGGATGGCGCGGAAGTAGGGCAGGTCATAGATGTCGTCCAGCGTGCCGCCCCGACGATAGATGTCGTGGATGTTCACCGGCGAGTAGGGCACGAACACACAGGGCATCACCTTGCCGCTCCAGTCGATGTACAGGTAACCTGCGTCGCGCCCTGCGGCGATACAGCCATCGCTAACGGTTCCGCAGTTCCAGAAGTCCGCCAGCATGATGTGACGCTCCCGAATGAGCTGCCAGGTGCGTCGCCACATCCACACCCGCTGTTCCGGTGTGGGCAGCAGCTCCAGCGTATAGCCGCGCCCGATGGGCATGTACTGGAACAACCAGCCGAAAACCGCCTGCTGCTGCTCGAAGAAGAAATCCACGAACTCGTCAGACAAAATCTCCTCGGCATTGTGGCGTGTGGCAGTGAGCGAGATGCCGAAGACCACCCCCGCCTCGCGCAGGTGTTCCATCGCTTCCAGAATGCGCCGGAAGACACCCCTGCCACGCCGCGCGTCGGTACGCTCCTCCAGCCCTTCTACCGAAATGGCAGGCACGATGTTGCCCGCCTGCGCCATCTTTTCCGCCACGCGCCGGTCGATGAGCGTACCGTTGGTGTACATCATGAAGAAGCAATCTTCGTGCTCGGCAAACAGGTCCAGTATGCCCTTGCCCTGTGAGCGATATGCCAGTGGCTCGCCACCTGAGATGGTGAAGAAGCGCATGCCCCACAGCGTTTTCGCCTCACTGACAATCCGGTTCACAATGTCCCACTCCAGCTTGTCCACAGTGCCCTGACTGGAGTTCGCATAGCAGCCGATGCAGTGCAGGTTACACACCTTCGTGGGGCTGAGCACCATTGTAATGGGAGGGGCGTGTCCTTCATGCCGTTGCATGAAGCTGCGCTCCGCGGATTCGATGTCTTCGCTCTGGCGCAGGATGGTGTTCACCACCAGCACTCGCAACAGCCGGCGGACGACCGTGCGGGAGATCTGCCTGCGCTCCATCGCCCGGTCAATGGAGCGTATCAACGCGCGCATCAGGTCCATCTTATCCCGGGTGACCTGCGGAGGGCGGTTCGGGCTGGCACTCTGTTGCAGGTGTACCAGCACGCGCTTCTCCAGTTGCCGCATCACTGCACGGCGCAACGTGTCGTTCCACAATGCTTGCTCGGCAAGAGACAGCAGAGAATCCAGGCTTCCTTCCACCACTTGCTGAATCACAGTCCCTCTTGCGCTCATGGCGAACCTCCTTCACCTCTGTTTTGTCAAGGAGCCTGCAAGGACAATCGAGGAACCTCCTTGTAGCCGCAAGCGTTAGCCTGCGTCAAGCCTCTTTTGAAACGGCTCGGCAGGAGGCGCGCCCTCCAATGGCATTGGCACCCCAGTATTATGAGATAGCACACAACGGGTCGCTTGTCAAGGTACCGCTAAAACTGCACCTTCGGTACCTCCCTTTCCTGCGGAGCCGCCTCAAAGAGAGGCATCTCCTCTGCCCATACGCTCTGCGCCACCAGCACGGCGGGGAAGGTCTTCTGATACACGTTGTAGTTGGTCGCCGCTTCGTTGTACAGTTCGCGGCGGTCGGCGATTTGCTCCTCCAGGTCCGCCAGAGTGCGCTGCAGATGCAGGAAGTTCTCGTTTGCCTTCAGCTCCGGGTACTGCTCGCCCCACACGATGATGTTGCCCAACAGGCGTGACGCCTCCTGTTCCGCCTGAATACGCTGTTTGCGGTTCTGCGCGCCCAGCGCAACCGCGCGCAGCTCGGCGATGCGCTCCAGCACCTGCTTCTCGTGCTGCGCGTAGCCCTTTACCGTCTCCACCAGGTTCGGGATGAGGTCCCAACGTTCTTTGAGCACCACATCCACGTTCGCCCACGCGCGTTGTGCCTGACCGCGCAGGTTCACGAGGTTGTTGTAGGCGGCGATGACCCATATCACCAGCACGCCTCCGATGATGAACAGCACAATCGCTAATGTGGACACTCCTGCCATTCTGAACACCTCCTAATACTGGTCAATGTACTCCTGACCGAAGTACTCCGTCACCACGCCAGGGTTCAGCAGAATATACAGCACGCCCAGCAGCATGACCACACCAATGATTGCCAGCGCCAGTCCCGCCCCCGAACGGCTGGTGTATACCTTGCTCTCTTGTCCTTCCAGAACCACCATGCATTTGTGGAAGCGGTCGTACTGCAGGCGCATCTCATCGCGTGCGGTACCGGGCAGGTCGCGTTCGTAGTAGCGTGCCCAGACGGTTACCGTCGCGTTGGGTGGGATGTAGCTCACCCGCGTGCGCACATCACCCACGTGTGCAAACCAAGGGAACGACCGCACCGGTTGATAGTTGTAAAACAGGGCGATGTGGTCGGGGTAGAACTCTGCCCCTTCCACCTCCACAATCGCTTTGCCTGTACCGTCGTCCAGGATGAAGTTGACCCCGTGCGTGGCGCTGTAGATAGTCTCCCAGCGGTAGACGGTGCGCGTTTTCCAGCTTTTGCTCTGCGAGTCATAGTATTGCTCCGTGCGGCGCACGTAGCGCTCGGAGAGTTCGCTGATGTAGATGCCGGGGATGTTTCCCACCTGGCTGTGCGCCACGCCGAAGGCAGGTTCCGCCCTGCCGCGCACTTTCAGGAAACCGTGCGACGCGCTGCGCAGACGCGCCAGTGGGGTGTTCCGCAGCAGCTGCCCCTGTTGCCATGTGCGGGCGGCGAAGGCGAGGCAAGCGATGCTGCCGAGGGTCAGCCCACCCGCCACCCAGCTCTCTGGCTGGGGCTGCAGCTGCTGACGGATGAGCAGCGCCGCCAGCGGCAGCATCATGGTCACTCCACCCGATAGCAGAAGGCTCAGGAGAACCTGCGCGGGCAGTGCGCCCCTTTGCCAGCCGCTTGCCCACTGCAGCAGCAACAACAGGCACACCCACGCAATCAACGCAGCCGCCGCCACAGGCACAAGGATACCTTCGGTGCGGGACGTGGGCAGTGTGTCGGTGGGATAGGGCATACGGGGAGGAGGTGGGGACACCGGACGCGGCGAAGGAAGACGGCTCAAGCCGATATTAGCGCGTCGGACGAGGTCGGAGCCGGAGGGGGCAAGTTCGAGGCACTTCAGGTACCACCGGCGCGCGGCATCGTATCTGCCCAGCTGGTGTGCCCAATCGGCGGTGCGGAAGGCAATCTGAGCGCGTGCGGTATCGTCGGGCGCGAGCGCGTACGCCTTCTCCAGCACCTTGATCGCCCTGTCGAACTCGCCTTTCTCCCAAACCTGCGTTGCGCGCGCAAACTCCTGCTTCCACGCGGGCGAGGTGGAGGTTTGCGCCTGGACAGACACTGCGCACAGCGCGAGTGCCAGTATGGTTAAGGGCAGTATCGTTCTCATCGCTTCCTCTCGGAAAGACCCCGCACGCGGGCAAAAGTTGCGTTCACCACACAGATTCGCGTTGCCTGAAGAGCAAACCTGCGGATGAGTCAAAAACGCAGTGCCCTTCCTTGTTTCATCTGCTTCCTGCCATGTATAATAAGGTGGTAACATCCGCATCCGGTGGTTTGCTTGCCTGAAGTGTCAGGTGCCTCTTGCGCCCGGGATACCGGGCTTTGACAAAGAGAGCGGGCAGGTGACTTCCCCTTTGCCCGGTCAGGGGTGTGCATATGGTGCGCCTTCATCACGTGTTGGAGAACTCATGCCGATGCAATTTCTGAAATCGCCAATCTATGAGCTCAAACAAACGACCCGAGAGTTTCGGTGGAGCGATGCTTTCGTGTTGCTGACCATCACGGCATTGCTCTATCTGGGCGTGCATTTTGGTTTTCATGCGCCGGAGGTGGTCAAAGGCCCCGGCATTGTGCTTCACCCTGCCGCTCTGCCCTACTATGCGTTCCGCTCGGTGATACGCATGGGGGCGGCGTACCTGCTGTCGCTGCTGTTCACGCTGGTTTACGGCTACGCGGCAGCGCGCAGCCGTCGGGCGGAGCAGATTCTGTTGCCCACTCTGGACGTGCTGCAGAGTGTGCCGATACTCTCTTTCCTGCCTGTGGTGCTGCTGGGGCTGAGCGCGGTGATGCACGAGCGACTGGCGGCGGAACTGGCTTCGATCGTGCTTATCTTCACCAGCCAGGTGTGGAACATGACCTTTTCGTGGTATCAGTCGTTGACCACCCTGCCCAGAGACCTGCGAGAGGCGGCGGAGATCCTGCGATTGAACTGGTGGCTGAGGATGCGCAAACTGGAACTCCCCTTCGGCGCGATTGGGCTTATCTGGAACAGCATGATGAGCTGGGCGGGGGGATGGTTCTTCCTAATGGCAGCGGAGATATTCACGGTCGGCGAACGGGACTATCGCCTGCCCGGGCTGGGCGCATACCTGCGTGAGGCTTCCCACCGCGGCGATGTCGCCGCCATCCTGTGGGGGCTGGGCACGCTGGTGCTGGTGATTGTGCTGCTGGACCAGCTGGTATGGCGACCGCTGGTGGCGTGGAGCGAAAAGTTCAAACTGGAGATGGTCGAACAGGAGACGCACGCCAGCTCGTGGTTTTACGACATGCT
>JAPWUZ010000116.1 GCA_028275265.1 Armatimonadota bacterium
TGTGCGACCGGCGCACAGTCCCAGCTCACTCTGGCCACCGGTGGCAAAGCCCGCCTGCCTGTGCTGATACAGTACGGCGCGACGCAGACGGAACGCTACGCGGCAGAGGAGCTTGCCAGCCATCTGCAACAGATAACCGGCGCACGGTTTGAACTGCGCGAGATCCACCCGGGCGAAGTGCCGCAGAGCGGTATCATCGTGGGACCGGGGCACATGGCGGAAGCGGTATTCCCCGAGGTGAAGCTCGGTGAGTTCGGCGGCGAGCAGGTCACCATCCGTACCAAAGGCAACTACCTGCTGCTGGCGGGTGGGCGTCCGCGCGGCACGCTGTACGCTGTCTACCGCTTCCTGAGCAAAGTGTGCGGCGTACGCTGGTGGGCACCATGGGCAACGCACATCCCGAAGAAAAGCACGCTGCGCGTGCCTGCCCTCTCCCTCGAGGAGAAACCCGCGTTCGAATACCGGGAACCGTTCTGGTATCCCGCCTTTGACGGCGACTGGGCCGCGCGAAACTACTACAACGGGAACTCCGCCCGCCTCACCGAAAAGCACGGTGGCAAAATCATCTACAAAGGCTTCGTGCATACCTTCTATCCGCTGGTACCACCGGAGCAGTACTTCGAGAAACATCCCGAATGGTACAGCCTGATTAACGGCAAACGTACCTACCAGAACGCGCAGCTGTGCTGCACCAACCCCGAGCTGCGCGAGTTTCTGGTGGAGCGCGTGCGTCAGTGGTTGAAAGAGTCGCCCGAAGCCAGCATCATTTCCATCTCCCAGAACGACTGGTACGGCGCATGCCAGTGTGACAACTGCAAAGCCATCGATGAGCGTGAAGGAACGCAAGCGGGCTCGGTGCTGGATATGGTCAACTACATCGCCGAGCGGCTGGAGAAGGAGTTTCCGCACGTCGCCTTCGACACGCTCGCCTACACGTATACGCGAAAGCCCACTAAGACGCTGAAGCCACGCCACAACGTGATTGTGCGCCTGTGCTCCATTGAGTGCAACTTCGCGCAGCCGCTGGAGCACCCCAGCAACCAGGCGTTTGCCGACGACATCCGCGGCTGGTCCAAGATGAGCCAGCGACTGTATGTCTGGGACTACACCACCGACTTCGCCCATTACGTGCAGCCCCATCCCAACTACTTCTCGCTGGGACCGAACGTGCGATTCTTCCACCAGCACGGCGTGCGCGGGCTGTTCGAGCAGGGCGCGTACCAGTCGCACGGTGCCGAGTTCGCGGAGCTGCGCGCGTGGGTGCTGGCGCAGCTGATGTGGGACCCCTATCAGGATGACCGCAAGCTGATTGAGGAGTTCCTGAAAGGCTACTACGGCAGGGCGGCGCCCTACATTCTGCGCTATATGCAGCTGATGAGCGACGCCGCCAAAGACTTTTATCTCAGCTGCTTCACCCGTTCCAGTGCCCCGTTCTTCAACTTCAAAACCCTGAGCGAGGCGGAAAAGCTGTGGCAGAAAGCGGAGCAGGCGGTGAAGGACAACCCCGAGATTCTCTGGCGGGTGAAGCAAGGACACCAGCCGGTGCGCTATGCCTTCCTGAACAACTGGATACGCCTGCGCCGCGAGTGCCTGAGGCTGGGCGCGGAATGGCCCCTGCCCCTTTCGCGCAAGGCGGTGGCGGACGAGTGGCTGGCAGTGGTCACCGGACCGGGACCCAAAGGCTGGTCGCCTATGACACACGTCAACGAAGGCGGTTTGACCCCCCAGAAGTTTGTGGAGCAGTTCGCCGTGGATGAACCTGACCCCGTTGTTCCGGAGAGCGTCCGCAAGACGGGTACTGTTCCGCCCCCTGCTGACCTTTCGGGAGTAGACCCCCGCCGCTGTGTGGACGCTCAGGAAGAAGTGGCGAACATCACCAACGAAGGCACCTGGGGTATCTATTCTGGCGACCCGCTGGCATCGGATGGATTGGCGGTGAGGATGCCGGGCAATCACCACGAATGGGCATATCATGTGCGCGTGTCCGACCTGCCTGAGCGTGCTCACAAGGGACGATGGAAGGTGTATGTGGTGCTGCGCGTGGACAAGAAAGCCGGTGTGGACCCGCAAAAAGATGCCTTCTGGGCGGGCGTGTGGGATACCGGAAAGTGGACATCTGCAGGCGAAATCCGCGGCAAAATCGCCGATACCGATGAGAAGGCGTATCGCTCCTTCCTCATCGGCACCGTGGAGCTAAATCCCAACATGTACATCTGGGTGGCTCCTCCTGCCGCTGGCATCGACGGTCAGGTGCATGTGAGCGAAGAACAGGCAAACGTCAAAGCGGTATGGGTGGACCGGGTGTATCTGGTGCCGGCAGATTGAGGATGCGTTCGATCGTGTGGAACATCCTGCTGCTGCTATATGGAGGGGTGTTGACAATGGCTGCACCTTCCGGGTTGAACACGTGGCTGGTGCTGGGCACGTTCGATAACACGGGCAACAGCGGCTTCGAGCGGGACTGGATTGGCGAAAGGGAGGTGCAGCCATCCGTCGGCACGGTCAGCGGGGGCAAAGAGTGGCGCTATTTCGACGACCGCACCTTCAGCCGCAACTACGACGACTACAATGACCTGTTCAGCTATTTCGCGGTGAAGCGGGGCGAGAGCATCGCCGCAAAGGTCGCCTATGCCCATGTCTATCTCTTCTGCCCGACGGCGCGAAGTGCGCAGCTGAAGCTGGGCGCAGACCACATGGCGAAGGTGTGGCTGAACGGCGAGCGGGTGCTGGAAGTGCGTGAGGGACACTGGCGGCGCGACGCCGTCAGCGCGACGGTAACGCTGCAGCAGGGCTGGAACCGGCTGCTGCTTAAAATCGCCAATACGGAGGAAGGACGTTTCGGCTTTTACGCCAGCCTGACCGACGCGCAGGGTGAGCCAATGCCCGATGTGATTCCTTCCGTCAACGGGGGCGCAGGCAGGCTGGCTATTTGCACGCAGGGGATGGCAGACATCGGCGCGGGCGCTCTGCCGGTAGCCTATCGGGAGTGGCCCTATGTGCAGGCGGACGCCGTTGCCTCCACTACCTCTACCGACGTCGTGGGCTTCCTCGCTCTGGCTCCCCATCTGGCGGTAAAAGCCTCCCCGTTCCGTCTGATGGCGCAGGGCGGCTCCCCACCCTATCGGTGGCGGGTGTTGCGGGGCAGGCTGCCGACAGGACTGCGTCTGCTGGAAGACGGGCACATCGTGGGGACGGTGCATGCTGGCGCGAAGACCGGCGAATACCCGCTGACAATACAGGTGAAGGATAGTGCAGGCGCAGTGGCTGTGCAGACCTTCAGCCTGACCGTGAGAGAGCGACCCAACAAATGGCTGGAGGAGGCGAGACTGGATGCGCTGATTCACGCGCCGGAGAGCATGCCTGCCGGCGAGCACCGTACCTTCGCCCGCCTGATGAAGCGACAGGGCTACGCGCTGGGTATGTGCATCGGCTATAACAACGGCGACCACCGCTACCGCTGGCAGTCCCGCTATCATCCCGACAACCCTGTCGGCGATGCGCTCATGCCCTACAAGCAGGCTCTCGAGGCGGAAGGCATCCGCTTCGGCGTATACATCGGCAACTTCGACGGCGACAACCACGGCGGTGAGAACGGAGCCATCCTCGTCATCGACGAAGTGATGCGGCGTTATCGCCCCTCCGCCATCTGGTTCGACTGGGCAGGCTGGCAGGGCTTCGCACTGGATGCGATGTACAGCGTCATCCGCACCCACAATCCGGATACCCTTATCATCCTGAACGGCATTCCGACCCTGTTCAACGGCGACTGGGATGCGGTTTGCATGGAAGGCTGGGGCGCATGGGGAGAAAAGCACTGGCGAACATGGCCCGTGCCCATCAGCTGGTTCAAGCGACCGGTGGTGGAAAGCTGGCGTCTGATCACCGACCCCAATTTCGTCTACTCGAAAGGGGTTCATCCGCGCTGGCAGGACTACGTAAAGGCGATGATTTCGCTCATCGGCGAAGGCTACGTGGCGAACATCGACCACAGTCCCACCATCGTCACGCCGATTCGCACTCTGTCCGACTCGCCGGTGCTGGAATGCCACCGCGAGATGGCGGACTGGTTGAACCCGAAGGGTGCTCCTTCGCTGGTGGAGAGCTACACCCAGGTATACCCTGCCCCCCTGCCACCTGCCGCATGGGGTTACAGCCTGATCAAAGCAGATGGTAGCGCGCTGTACCTGCATATCCTGCAGACCCCGCGCGGAAAAACGGGCATGCCGCCCGACGGCACCATCGTGCTCTCCCCCGTGCGCCAGCCGGTACAGCGGGTGGTGTGGATGAATCAGAACAGGGAGGTGCCTTTCCGCCAGCAGCACGACACCGTACACATCGACGCCCGCACGATAGCGAGCGACCCGGTGGATACCATCCTCAAAGTCGAGCTGGCAAGGCCACTGAAGCCACCGTATCCCGCGTTCGTGCCACCCAGACCTCCGGTGAAACACAGTGCGAATCTGGCTCTCAACAAACCCGCGTGGTTGCTCAGTGCAGATGGCAAGCGTCCCCTCCCTCCTAGCGGCTGGGAGCCGTTCGCGTCGCGCGGCGTGGATGGCGACCCTGACACTTTTGCGCAGGCAGGCAACGAGTGGGCATGGAGCTATCAGGTAGACCTGCAGAAAACTTACCCAATCCGTCGCGTGGTCATCCGATTTGGACCGGGATATGCCTCCGAATACCGCCTGTGGGTCTCTGAAGACGGCAGCCACTGGCGCGAAGTCGCCCATGTCACCGACGGCGCGGGCGGAAAGCGCGAGCATCGTTTCCCAGCCACTCCTGCCCGCTATGTGCGTGTGCAAGCCGTCAAACCAGACGGTCCCGACCAGCCGGGCGTGCAGATGAGTATCGCGGAGCTGGAGGCATACCGCTGAATACCAGAAGAGGTAGACAACCATGAGAGAAGGCTTTGGGGTAGTGCTGACCCTTTTGATGCTGGCGGTTGCCGTCTGTGCACAACCGCCGGTGCGTCTTTACGTCGCGCCCAACGGCAACGACCACTGGTCGGGCAGGCTTCCGCGTCCCAACGCTTCGCGCACGGACGGGCCGCTCGCCACGCTACAGGGGGCACGCAATGCGGTCCGTCGGCTGAAGGCGACGCAGGGATTGCGCGCGCCCGTACATGTGCTGTTCGCGGGCGGAACCTATCGGATAACCGAACTGGTACTCTTCACACCAGAGGACAGCGGCACCTCAGACGCACCTATTATCTACGAAGCAATGCCTAACGCCAGACCCGTGTTTGACGGCGGCAAACGCATTACAGGCTTCCGCAAAGGCGCAAACGGCATCTGGACAACTGTCATCCCCGAGGTGCGGGCAGGCAAGTGGTATTTCGAGCAGCTGTGGGTAAACGGCAGGCGTGCCACCCGCGCCCGCTCGCCCAATCGCTTCACCTACTATATGCTCAGCCGTATCGAAGAAGGCATCGATCCGTTGACGGGACAAAGAGCGAACCTCAGCAACCGCGCGTTCATCGCACGAAAGGAGGACATCGCGCCCCTGTTTTCGCTCTCGCCGGAGCAGCTGCGCGATGTGACGGTGGTGGTGTACCACTCATGGGAGATTTCGCGCCACCGCGTTGCCCGGGTCGACGCCGAAACAGGCGCGGTGATTACCACCAGCGGACACACCTGGCGGTTTCTGGAATGGGCACCGAACCAGCGCTACCATCTGGAGAACCTCCTCGCCGCGCTGGACGAGCCGGGCGAATGGTTCCTGAGCCGCGATGGCACACTGTACTATAAGCCTCTTCCCGGTGAGGACATGCAGCACGCGCAAGTATACGCCCCCGTTACTGATGCTTTCCTTCGCATCGAAGGCAAGCCGGAGGAAGGCAAATGGGTAGAGCATATCGCTTTCAAGGGACTGGTTTTCCGCCACGCCCAGTACGTGTTGCCCCCGCAAGGGCACGGTGACTGGCAGGCGGCGTTCAGCATTCCTGCCGTCGTGATGGCGGACGGGGCACGACATGTGACCCTGTATGACTGCGAAATCGGACACATCGGCACCTACGCGGTCTGGTTCCGCCGTGCGTGCACGGATTGTCGCGTGGAGCGCTGCCACCTGCACGACATGGGAGCGGGTGGTGTGCGCATCGGAGAAGGAAGCGTTCCCTCCGCCGGTCAGGAGACCGCGCGCATTACCGTGCACAACTGCATCGTTCAAGAGGGCGGACGCATCCACATGGGTGCGGTCGGCGTCTGGATAGGGCAAAGCGGAGACAACGAGATCACGCACAACGACATCGGTGACCTTTTCTACACGGGCGTCTCCGTCGGCTGGACATGGGGTTACGGTGAGAGCCGCGCGCAGCGCAACAAGATCGAGTTCAACCACATCCACCATCTCGGCTGGGGCGTGCTGAGCGATATGGGCGGCGTGTACACGCTGGGCATCTCCGACGGCACCACCGTCAGCAACAACGTGATACACGACGTCTATTCGTATGACCGCTACGGACGCGGCGGCTGGGGGCTGTACAACGACGAGGGCAGCACGCACATCGTGATGGAAAACAACCTCGTGTATAACGTGAAAACAGGCACCTACCACCAGCACTACGGTCGTGAGAACATCGTCCGCAACAACATCCTCGCTTTCAGCATGGACGGACAGCTGCAGCGGTCGCGTGTGGAGCCGCACCTCTCCTTCACCTTCGAGCGCAACATCGTGTACTGGAATGAGGGTCCTCTGTTCACCGGCTCTTGGAAAGATGCCAACGTGGTGCTGCGGCGGAACCTGTACTTCAAAACGGGTGGGCAACCGGTTGCCTTCGAGGACCTTTCGTGGGAGCAATGGCGCGCTCTGGGGAAGGATGAGGGGAGCCTCATCGCCGACCCGCTATTTGTCAGCCCGGAGCGATACGATTTTCGCCTCCGTCCGGGCTCGCCAGCCCTGCGCATCGGCTTCAAACCCTTTGACTACACCAGAGCTGGGGTCTACGGTGACTCCCGATGGGTGTCGCTCGCCCGCTCGGGAAAGTATCCGCTGGTGCAGTTCGCCCCTGAACCGCCGCCGATGCGTGTGAAAGACGGTTTCGAACAGACACCCGTCGGCTCTCCGCCGATGATGGCGCAGGTGTTTACCGAAGGCAAGGGCGACAGCATCTCCGTGACAGACGAAACGGCTTTCGCGGGTTCTCGTTGTCTGAAGGTGGTAGACGCTCCTGGACTGCAATATGCGTTCAATCCGCACTTCGCCTACCACCCGAATCATCGGCAAGGGGTCAGCCGCGCTCGCTTCGCCCTGCGGGTTGAGGTTGGGGCAACCCTGTATCATGAATGGCGCGACTGGCGACAGAACCCCTACCGTGTGGGACCCAGCTTTCGCGTGGCAAACGGCTCACTGGAGATTCGGAGCGGCGAGCGTGCGAGCCTGCCCGTCGGTCAGTGGGTGCGGTTCGAAGTATGGGCACAGCTGGGCAAACCTGGCGGTGCAAGGTGGGGAATGAAAGTGCGCCTCCCCGACGGCACCGAGCATCAGTGGGATGACCTGCCCTGCGATGATGGGTTCGAGGTACTCAGCTGGGTCGGCTTCGTGAGCGATGCTACTGAAAAAGCTGTGTTCTATCTGGACGATATCGAAATAGTCCCCGCTCACGAATAGCACCGTCCCACCCGGGTAGACAGTGCCCACCACCGCCTGCAGGCGGTGGTGCTTGCCTGCCTCCCGTCGTGGGCGAAAAAGAT
>JAPWUZ010000117.1 GCA_028275265.1 Armatimonadota bacterium
CACCATGACCAAGTACATCTTCGTGACCGGCGGCGTGGTCTCTTCCATTGGCAAGGGCATCACCGTCGCCAGCCTCGGTCGGTTGCTCCGCAGTCGCGGCTTCAAAGTGGCGCCTCTGAAGTTTGATCCCTATATTAACGTAGATGCGGGCACGATGAACCCGTACCAGCACGGTGAGGTTTTCGTGACCGACGACGGGGCGGAGACCGACCTGGACCTAGGGCATTACGAGCGTTTCATCGACGTAGACCTCACGCGCCATTCCAACGTCACTACTGGCAATATTTACAATGCCGTGATATCCAAGGAGCGCAGGGGCGATTATCTAGGCGCGACCGTACAGGTCATCCCCCATATCACCAACGAGATTCAGGACCGCATCGTGCTGGTGGGCAAGGAACACAGTGCCGATGTGGTGATTGCTGAAATCGGCGGCACAGTCGGCGATATCGAAGGGCTGCCATTCCTCGAAGCCATCCGGCAGTTCAAGAAACGGGCGGGTGCGGAGAACGTGCTGTATATCCACGTTACGCTCATCCCGTTCGTGGGACCATGGGGCGAAGTGAAAACCAAGCCCACACAGCACAGCGTCATCAAGCTACGCGAAATCGGCATCCAGCCGGATATACTGGTGTGCCGTACCAAAGTGCCCATCTCCGACGAGATGAAGGAGAAAATCTCCCTCTTCTGCGATGTGGAAAAGGAAGCGGTCATCGAGGCGATGGACACCGAAAACATCTACGAAGTGCCTCTTCGCCTCGAGGAACTGGGGCTGGCGAACCTGGTGGTGCGCCGCCTCGGCTTGCCCGAACACGCGCCTGACCTCGAAGAATGGCGCAAGATGGTCGAGGTGATGAAGCGACCGCGCTACAATCTGTACGTGGCGGTGGTGGGCAAGTACACCGGCAACGGAGACGCCTACATCTCCATCGCGGAGGCTTTGAAGCATGCTGGCATTGCGAATAACGCGCGGGTGAACATCCGCTGGATCGATTCGGAAGGGCTGGAGAAGGTGCCTGATGCCGCACAGCATCTCAAAGGCTTCGACGGCATTATCGTGGCAGGCGGCTTCGGTGTGCGCGGGTTAGAAGGCAAAATCGCCGCCATTCGCTACGCCCGAGAGAACCGCGTCCCGTTCTTGGGGTTGTGTCTGGGGTTGCAGATGGCGGTGGTGGAATTCGCCCGAAACGCCTGTGGGTTGCATGGCGCACACTCCGAAGAGGCGGACCCCGACACGCCACACCCCGTTATCCACCTGTTGCCGGAACAGAAAGAGGTGGCAGACAAAGGAGCAACGATGCGTCTGGGGGCATACCCATGCCGTATCATGCAGCGCACCCGTGCCGCGAAGCTCTATCGCGATGCGGTGGTGTATGAACGCCATCGCCACCGCTACGAAGTGAACAACGAGTACCGTGAGCGTCTGGCAGAATACGGCATGGTGTTTTCCGGGGTCTCGCCCGACTACCGGCTGGTGGAGATTATCGAGCTGGAAGGACATCCCTTCTTCATGGCAACGCAGTTTCATCCCGAGTTCCGTTCGCGCCCCAATCGTCCGCATCCGCTGTTCGTCGGGTTTATCAAAGCTGCTCTGGACAAAAGCGGACACCGTCGCTGGGAAGGCGATGAAAGCGCAGCCGCTGCCATGCAGGTGCAGGTACAGCCGGAACCCTGTGACAACGGACGCCCGCTCGAAGAGAACCTGCTGGAGCTGGAGGAAGCGTAGCTCTTGAACGTTTTTCGGGTGGTGCTGTCGCTGTTTCTGGTGCTGTTCACCGGCTATCTGCTGAAGCAGCGGGGTATTCTGCGAGAGACCGATACGGGTGTGATCAACCGGCTGATTCTGGATGTGACACTACCCGCTTTCGTTTTCCACGCCCTTTACCAGCAGCGGGTAACGGCGGACATGGTGCGCGCCGCATGGCTTTTCGGCATTCTGCAGGTGCTGGTGATGGCGCTGTTATGGATGCCTGCGCGCCTGCTGCGCTTTCCACGCCCCATCATCGGAACGTTTCTGCTCACCGCTGTGTACGGCAATACGGGCTTTCTGGGTTATCCGGTGGTGCAGGCGATTTTCGGCAAGACCGAAGGAGCAATGGCGGCGGCAGTGGTGTACGACCAGTTCAGTATGGCTCTACCCGTATATACTGTTGGGATCGCGGTCGCCATGCACTATGGTAACAAGCACGACACCAGCTGGCGCGAAATGCTCCGGTTTTTCACCACTCCCACCTTTCTCGTGTTGATTGGCACGCTGGTCATCAACGCCCTTCGGGTGCCTATACCGTCGTTCATTTCCCATGCAGCGCAGCTGGTGGCAGGTGCGACCGTGCCGCTGGTGCTGTTATCGCTGGGGCTGATGCTGGAACCGGCGCACCTTCGAGCGAATCGCTACTACCTGCCGATGGTGCTTATCTTGCTGGCAAAGATGGTGCTGTTCCCCTGGCTGATGTGGTTGGCAACGGGATGGGCGGAGGTACAGGGCATCGCCCGGCTGGTTGCGGTGACGCAATCCGCCATGCCCAGCGCCATGGTGAACGCAGTGATTACCGAGCGATACGGTTGTGACCACCAGCTGGCAACACTGGTGATAGTGATAGGCACTCTGTTAACGATTGTGGTGCTGCCGGCGGTGGTGACCTTGCTGGGAGTGGGGCAGTGAGCTGCGTCAGGGCTAAAACCGTGCGCCGTTCTCCGCATTAAAGGAGAATGTCCTTCCACGCCGAACCACATAGGGTGATGAGACCCACCCTGCGCGACTATTTCGGAATCAGCCTGTTCTGGTTCGCGCTGTCGTTCTTCTGGGGAGCAGTGCTTATCCTGGTGCTTCCCGACCGCGTGGAGCAGCTGGTTGGTTCTCAGGAGAAAGACCGTGTGCTGGCGATAGTCACCAGCGTCGGCGCGTTTGTGGCTTCCGCCACGCAGATTTTGTTCGGCGCCATCAGCGACCGCAGCCGCCACCCGATGGGCAGACGCAGACCCTATCTGATTGTCGGCACGCTGCTGACTACCGTCGGCTTGTTCCTCTTTCCCGCCGCGCGCACGGTGTGGACCCTGCTCGGCGTGTATATCGTCATTCAGTTCTTCCTCAACGTCGCCAACGGTCCCTATCAGGCACTGATTCCCGACCGCATCCCGTGGCAGTATCATGGCACAGCGTCGGCGTGGATGGGCGTGTGTACGCTCCTAGGACGCATCGGGGGACCCTTTGCTGCCAGCCTTTTGCTCGGCACGGAGCGGGGGCTGTTCTGGCTGATGCTGCTGTTTGCAGTTTTCCTGAACGCTTTCATGCTGCTCAACGTCTGGCTGATTCACGAGGAGCCGTACACAGGCAACTCCCCCACGCTGTGGGAGGCAATTACCTCCAGCTATCGTGTCCCCCTGAAGCCGTATCCCAGCTTCGTCTGGTTGCTGATTAGCCGCCTCGCCATCATGATGGGCATCTATACGGTGAACTTCTGCCTGCTGTACTACCTGCGCGACACGCTCGGCTACCGTAAGGAGGCGTTCAGCCTGATCACCAACTTCATGATACTCTCCACCATCACCGGCATTCTGGGCACTCTTCCCGCAGGCAAGCTGGCGGATCGCTACAGCAAGCGGCTCATTCTCGCTCTCTCCTGTCTGATCTGCCTGCTGGCGGGGATGGGGTTCTTGTTCGCGAGAGATTTGACGGTAGTGTACATCGCCGTCGGTATCTTCGGGACAGGATTTGGTGTGTTTCAGGCGGTAGACTGGGCGCTGGCGTGCAACCTGCTTCCGCAGGAGGCTCCCGCCAAGTATATGGGTGTGTGGGGTATTGCCGACACGTTGCCGCAGGTGGTCGCGCCGCTCATCGCCGGACCGATTGCCTACGTGGTGAACGTGCAGGTCGAGATGGGGGTGGGCTATCGGGTGTTGATGATGCTGGCGATGGTTTACTGGGCATTGGGAACGGTGGCTATTCGGTTCATTCGGGAACGCAGTCAGTTGGAGGGAACGATTATCGCACAGGCAGAGTCCGAACTCGAATAGAATCCTCAAGATGACCAGAGCACGGGCACTGTGGGTAGGTATTGACCTTGCGTGGGGGACGCGCAACCCGTCAGGGCTGGCGATGCTCGAATGGCGGGAAGATAGGCTCTGCGAAGTCGCGCCCACGCAGCTGGTGTACAGCGACGAGGAAATCTGCCTCTCTATCGCGGAACGGGATGTGTGTGACACCCTAATCATCGCGATCGACGCCCCGCTGGTAGTTCCCAATCTCACGGGAGAGCGTCCGGTGGAGGGCGAGATGCGCCGTCGCTTCGCCCGCTATCATGCCCTCTGCCACCCCGCCAACCGCCGTTTACTGGGCGAACCACCACGTGGGGAACGCCTGTGTGCATTGCTGGCGGAGCGGCTCAACGTGCAGGTGGCTCCTGCACCACCCGTTCGTCAGGCGTGTCGGGTGGCGTTTGAGGTATATCCGCACGCCGCAATGGTGAGACTGTTCCGGCTGCCGCGCATTCTGGAGTACAAGGCGAGATCGGGCAGGGGTTTGGCATATCGTCGCGAGCAGATGCAGCGCAACGTCGGTCTGCTGAAGCAGTTGCCTGTGCCGAAACTATACCTGCCCGACTGGCTGTCGGAAGTTCCCGAAACACCTGCCGGACTCAAGCGATTCGAGGACAGGCTGGATGCCCTGTTCTGCGCGTGGCTGGCGGCGCGGGCGTGGTGGTACGGCGGGGAGGTGCTCGGCGAAGCGCATACCGGCACGATATGGCTGCCCGCGCAGGAATACGAGCTTCCGACACAGAACATCGAAACGCAACCATGAACCGCAACACCCTCTCTGCAAAGCTGCTACAGGCTCTGGGCGTGCTGGGTATTTTGGGAGTGTTGCTCAGCGCGTATACCCCTTTGCCTAATGCGCTGGCACGGGCACTGGCTGTGTCCTCCAGGGTACAGCCTGCCGATGCGATTGTGGTGCTGGGCGCCAGCGTCTTTCGCGACGGTACGCTCAGCGACTCTTCCCTACGCAGGACGGTGCAGGGGCTGGTGCTGTATCATCAGGGGCTGGCGCCGCTGCTGGTGCTTTCCGGCACGACATACGAAGGGTCGCCGGTGGAGGCGCAGGTGCGAGCGGCTCTCGCCCGGCAGCTGCGGGTGCCCGAGAAAGCCATCCTGCTGGAGCCTCACGCGCAGACCACCGCAGAAGAAGCAGCCAACATCGCCGCGAAGTTGCACCAACGGGGTGTCCGAAGCATCTTGCTGGTTAGCAGTTCATTGCATCTGGCGCGGGCAGTGCCCCGATTCGAGAAGATGGGTTTTCGCGTCTTCCCGGTGGCGGCGGACAACCTGCCGGTGGACACCGATAGCCCCGATGGACGCCTGCGCCTGATGGTCTACACCCTGCGCGAGATGGTGGGACAATGGCTGTACCGGCTGGGAGATTGATATGGACAAGCTGTATGTGCCTCTGCTCGTCCTGTTGAGCTCTGCCTTTGGCTACCTCTATGCGCGGCGCAGGTGGGGTATCGATGGAGCGAACCTCCGGCAAGCCTTCCGCACGGCGCTGGAACTCATCGGCTGCTGGATAGTGGTGTACGGGGCGAACCTGCTATTCGGGTTGGTACTCATTCTGCTCATTCGCCGCCTCACCGGTTTCTTTATCTCCCTTTACGTGCTGAACGACATCATGCTGGTATTGCTGACCGTGCTGCAGGCGCTGGTGTTTTACCACCTGTGGCGAGGCGGTAGGGGTTAGGCTATCTCTGGCTTCGTCCCTCCGCTGAATCTCAGTGCGTCCTCGAAACGTGCGCCCCTGAATCGTTCCCGCTACGTAATGGTGCTCCTTACCTCCCCAGATGGTTTCCACCTCCGTCGGTAACGCGAGATAGGTCCTGTCCTTTTCCCGAACAATCGTGGTGGCGAAGCTTATCTCTTTCCGTTGCATCACGACATCCTACTTTCTCCAGTACTGTTCGTGCGGATAGCGATAGGTCGGCAGCTCCGTGCCCGGTTGCCAGTCTACCCGGAACGGTTCCGGCGGGTTGTACGTGAAGGGAATCTCATCCTTCGGGATGTAGTCCGTCTGCTTTCGTCGCTCAATGCAGCTCAGCAACACACGCTGTTTCAGGGGAATGTATTCGGGCACATGCGGTCCCAGCTGGTGCTCCACGTGCGCGGTGCGAAACTCGTAGTAAACCACGCGACGCAGTTTGTCCGACAGGTTGTATGGCGAGCCGTGCAAGACGAGAATGTTATGGAACAGCACGTCACCCGGCTGCATGAGTGCCGGTACGGCTCCGGACGCCCTGAAGTGTTCCTTCGTGGTGTCTTGCTCGCGGTGCGCATTGAGCCATTCCTGCACCTGTTCCCGACTCCAAAGGTGGCTGCCCGGCAGAACCCAAACGCAGGTGTCCTCATCTGCCTCATCCAGATAGAAGTCCACATTGAAGATGGGTTTATCTCCCACGTAATCCGTCCCGGCGTCGCGGTGCCAGGGAACGATAATCCCCTCGCCGGGCATCTTCAGCACCATCGAGTCCCAAGTGGGAATGAAGTCGGAGCCCATCAGCTTCTCCACCGAGCGCAAGATGAAAGGATGTCCCAACAACACCTTCATCTCATCGCGTTTGTCAATGACGTACTCGATGCGTCGCAGGACGGGTTTTCCCGATTGCGGGCCCCGGCCATACATGTAGTCCGGGTCGTTACGCACTTCCGCAGAGCCGTAAGCCGTCAGCTCGTCCATCGCTGCCTGCACGCGGCGCAACTCTTCGCCCTGCAGGACGCCACGCAGTATCAGGTAGCCGTTTTCCAAAAAGAAGTCGCGCTCTTCATCGCTAATGGCGATACGATCGGGCACACTCATCGATACTCCTCCTCCGGCTGCATGATGCTGAAATCGCGCGGTACGATATGTAACGCGTATTGCTGCCAGTAATACTGAATGTCCCTTCGTTGCCACCCCTGATATATCTGCTCCCAGCTCAGTCGTTCGTAGTGGGGACGCAACGAATCTTCCACGATAGGCTGCGAAACACCCTGATAACGGTAATCCACGGAGATGCGCAGCCTGCGCTGACTAACGTTGACCAGCGCGCGGTGCACCGTGTAGCTGTGGAATATCAGGGCGTCGCCTGCCTGCATATCCTGTGCATGCCAAGTATCGCCCCAACGGCTGGTATCCACGCTTAACCCGCCCGGACCGCTGGCGCGGTGTACGGGAAGCAAGCCCGCCGTATGCGAACCGGGCAGCACTGCCAGCCCACCCAGCTCGATGGGGCAATCGCAAAGCGGTATCCACACCGTGTAGGTATCGGGTGTACCCTGTATTAACGGGTAGTCCTGATGGGGTGGGGTGGTGTAATGCGCAGTGGCGGGGAAGGTGATACGGGCGATGTTGCGCGGATGCACCAGCACGGGCTCCTGCACGATGGATTCGATCACTCGCAGGATATTGGGATGGTGCGCCAGCGCGTGAAAACTTTCCAGGCACTGCACACGGTCGTAGACCTCCCACCAGCCCTCGTGACCCTCCAGGCGCGGCTCACCGACGGCTAAGCCGGCTTCATCCGCCCAGCCCTCTTCACGACAGATTCGCAGGATGTCTTCACGCACAGCACGGGCGTCTTCGGCGGGAACGAGACCGGAAATGAACAAATAGCCCTCTTTGTTCATGCGTTCGCGCAGGGCATCTGGCTCGCCAATGAGTTC
>JAPWUZ010000118.1 GCA_028275265.1 Armatimonadota bacterium
GATGGAACCGAAGCGGGTTTACGACTGGAGCCAAGACATTTTCCCGCAGCTGCTGCGCGACGGCAAGCCTTTGTACGGATACATCATGGAGCCAGACGAGTACTGGTGTGATGTGGGCACTATCGAGCAGTACCGCGAGGCGCATGAGCAGGTGCTGGATCGGAAGGTGCACCTGCAGCTACCGGCGATCGAGTACGCGCCCGGTATCTGGGTGGAGGCAGGGGCGCAAATCAGCCCGGATGCCGAGGTGCACCAGCCCGTCTACATCGGCAGACATGCGACTATCAAACGTGGAGCGCGTGTGGGACCTTACAGCGTCATCGGTGATAACACTATCATCGAAGAGGGAGCGGTGGTCGAACGCAGCGTGCTGTGGGACTCGGTGTACGTGGGCACGAACGCTCACGTCGCTTCGGCTGTCGTAGGCAGCCACAGCACCATCAAAAGCGAGGTCAACCTTTTAGAAGGCGCAGTCGTTGGTGACCGCGTGACCATCGGTGAAGGGAGCACCGTGCGCCCTAACCTGAAAATCTGGCCTGACAAATTCATCGAACCCGGCTCCATCGTCACCATGAGCCTGATATGGGGAAAGAAGTGGCAGGGGTCGTTGTTCCGCAATCTGGGAGTAGCGGGCATCATCAACGTGGAGATTACTCCCGAATTCGCCACCAAGCTGGCGGCGGCGTACGGTGTGTTGCTGCGCAAGGGCGCAGCGGTTTTGCTCTCGCGCGACTCGCATAAATCTTCGCGTGCCATCAAACATGCCGTGATGAGCGGACTGCTGTCGGTGGGGGTGAATGTGTTCGACCTGCGCTCCATGCCCGTGCCGATTGCCCGTCATCACATCCGCGCCAGCGGTGCGGCGGGCGGCATGAACGTGCGCATCGCACCGTATAACCCGCGCCTCACGCTGATCGAGTTCTTCGATAAGAACGGCATCTACGTCTCCAAGAGCATGGAGCGCAAGATAGAGAGCGTCTTCTTCCGAGAGGACATCGTGCGCACGGACATCGAGGAGGTGGGCGAAATCGAGTTTGCCTCGCGTGCCATCGAGCAATACCAGTCGGACTTCTTCCAGCACGTGGACTCGCGCTGCCTGGGAGAGGCACGCTATCGGGTGGTGCTGGATTTCGCCTTCCATCGCATGGCATCTATCTTCCCCACGATTCTGGGAAAGATGAACTGCGAGGTAATTGCTCTCAACGCCTACGCCGACCCCGACCGCGCACCGCACACCGAAGAACAGGTGCAAGACCATCTGCGCAATCTCCAGCAGATTGTACAGAGCCTTCGAGCGGACGTGGGGGTTCTTTTCGAGAGCGATGGCGAGCGAATGCGTATTGTGGACGCACGCGGCAACATCCTCTCCGACCAGCGCCTGCTTATCTTGTATGCTCTCGCGGCTTCCATCGGGTATCGGCGCGCGCGCATTGCGGTACCGGTCACCGCCTCCAGCGTGATCGAGCCTCTGGTCACCCAGCATGGGGGAACGGTGGTGCGCACCAAGACCGACGTACGCTCTCTCATGGGCATCGCGGTCTCGGAGAGTGAGCCGGTGTTCATGGCTGGCGACGGTGAGGGCGGTTTCATCCTGCCGCAGTTCCAGCCCTCCTTCGACGCACTGTACGCCTTTGTCAAGTTGCTGGAACTGCTCTCCCGGGCAAAAACCACCCTGCACGAGCTGGCGGAGCGAATACCCGATTTCTTCCTGGTGAAGCGCACCGTACAATGCCCATGGGAGCTGAAAGGCACGGTGATGAGGGTGATGACCAAAGAGTGCCGCGACAGCGGGAAGGTAGAGCTCATCGATGGCATCAAGGTCTACCAGAACGGGCGATGGGCACTTATCTTGCCCGATGCTGCCGAGCCATCGTTCCATCTGTATGCGGAAGCAGAAAGCGTCGAGGCGGCACAGCGACTGTTGGAACAATACCATCAGCGCATTGAGGAAATGAAGGGTAACCCTGCTATCAGCGGATAAAAGGGAAAACCAGCTCGCGGGGCGAAGTGAAGACACGTATCACTGGCGAGAAGGAGGAAATGCGCACATGCAAGAGGAGAGAGAAGGTAGCACCATCGCTGTCGCGCTGAAGGTGATGTTCTCGCAGCCGTTACTGGCGGCAATGATGTTTCTGCAGTACGCGATTTGGGGCTCCTGGGAACCTCCACTATCTGGCTATTTGACGGAGAAACTGGGCTTCTCGGGATGGGGGCTGTCGTTAATCTATGTAGCTCTACCCATCATGAACCTGCTTGCGCCCATCACAGCTGGACAGGTGGCAGACCGCCTGCTGCCCGCACAGCGTGCTCTGGGCATCTTCCACCTGCTGGGAGGTGTGGTGATGTTCGTGCTGGCGTTCCAGCGTGACCTGGTGCCCATGACGATATTCATGCTGGTGTACGCCCTGCTCTACGCCCCCACGCTGGCTCTGACGAACTCCATCGCCTTCCACCATCTGCGTGACCCGCAGCGGGAGTTCGGACCGATCCGTGTGTGGGGCACCATTGGCTGGATTGTAGCGGGCTGGTTGTTGAGCGTAATGCGCAGCAGCTTCGGCTCTGCGGACTGGCAAGTGATTGATGTGTTCGTTCTGGCGGGAGCGTTCTCCATCCTGATGGGGCTGATTTCGTTTGCGCTGCCACATACACCTCCTGCTAAAGAAGGCGCCGACCCGCTGGCGTTTCGCGAGGCGCTGGTGCTGTTGAAGAACCGCAGCTACCTGACCTTCTTCATCATCGCCTTCGTGGTCGCCACCGAACTGCGCCTCTACTATATGCTGACCTTCCCGTTCCTTCAGGAGTCTGGTAAGGTGGTCGGCTTGACCGAGCAGAGCCTGCCCGCGTGGATGACGGTAGCGCAGATTGCGGAGATATTCACCATTACCTTCCTGTTGCCATACGCGCTGCCCAAATGGGGCGTGCGAAACACCATGCTCCTGGGGATTATCGCATGGCCCATCCGCTACGCGGTGTTCGCCATCACTTGGGCGACCTACCAAACAGCCCCATGGATGGTGTGGGTATCTATCGCTGCGCTGGCACTGCACGGCTTCTGCTACGTGTTCTTCTTTGTGGTGTCCTTCATCTACACCGACATGGTGGCGCCGAAGGACATCCGTTCCTCCGCGCAGGCGTTGATTAACTTTGCCGTGCTGGGCGTGGGGTTAATCATCGGCGGCTTCTTCGCAGGCTGGCTGAAGGAGATTTTCTCCACGCAAGTTGCGCCCGATGTGGTATCCACCAACTACACAGGCGTATTCCTCGTGCCGACGGTGATCACGATCCTTGCAGCAATAGCCTTTGCGCTGTTGTTCCGTGAGAACCGCCACGAGCAGGCAGCGTAGGGTTTTTAGCGGGGCACGGTGTGCCGTGCCCCGTGCCGATATCGCAGCGCACCGCAGAGGCGAATAACGTCGTCGAAAGAAAAATGGTGGAGCAGGGGGGATTCGAACCCCCGACCTCTACATTGCGATTGTAGCGCTCTCCCAGCTGAGCTACTGCCCCACACCGTCGCATAGTATACACTATTTTGGAAATGTTTGCAAGCTGGTTAATGAACCGTTTCCAGCATCTCCCGCGCATGGCGCAATGCGCTCTCTCCCGTGTCGCCCAGCATTCGCGCAATCTCGCGCACGCGAGCTTCGCCCTCCACAGGGGTGACGGCGGTCACGGTACGTCCTTCCGCTTCGCGCTTCTCGATGAGCAGATGCGCTCGGGCGCGACTGGCAATCTGGGGCAGGTGGGTGATGCACAGTATCTGCCGTTGCTGGCTAAGCGACTGCAGTTTCTGCCCCACGACGCCCGCGGTGCGCCCGCCGATGCCGATGTCAATCTCGTCAAACACCAGTGTGGGAACGTCTTCTACTCCCGCCAGCACGCTCTTAATCGCCAGCATCACGCGCGACAGCTCGCCGCCGGATGCGATTTTGGAAAGAGGGCGTGGGGGTTCACCCGCGTTGGGGGCAATCAGAAACTCGACCGCGTCCACGCCGTCGCTGTCCAGTGGCTTGGGGGTCAGTTTCACTTCGAAGCGGGCGCGGGGCATCGCCAGTTCACCCAGTTCCTGCGCCACCGCCTGCTCGAAACGGCGCGCCCCCTCGCGGCGCAGTCGGCTTAGCTCCTGTGCCAGATTCTGCGCCTTTTGCTCAGCTTGTCTGAGTGCGGTCATCAGCTCTTCCGCCCGTTCCTCCCCTCCCTGCAGTCGCTCCATCTTCTCGGTCACTTCGCGCAGGTAATCCAGCACCGCCTCCACCGTATCGCCGTACTTGCGCTTCAGTGTGCGGATAAGGTGCAGACGGTCCTGCACCTCGTTCAGGCGGTCGGGATTAAACTCCACCCGGTCGCGATAAGCACGCAGGTCGGCAGCCGCATCCTGCACGGCGTACAGAGCGTTTTGCAGGTTTTCCACCAGCGGCTGCAGGTCGGCGTCAATGGGCAGTATTTCCTCGAGGGTGCGCACCGCCTGAGCCAGCAGGTCGACCGCTGCGGGTTCGCCCGCGGTCAGCAGTTCGTAGGCGGTCTCTGCCGATGCGAACAGCTTCTCGGCGTGCGCGAGGCGGCGCTCCTCTGCGAGCAGTTCCTCCTCTTCGCCGGGCGTCAGGTGTGCCTGCTCGATCTCCTGCTTCTGGAAGGTGTAGAGGTCCAGCAGGTGTGCCCGCTCGCGAGCGTCCGCCTGCAGAGTGCTCAGCTCGCGTTGCAGAGTACGCACCTCCCGCACGCACTCGCCCAGTTCCGCCTTCAGGCGTAGCACCTCCTCGCCGCACCACTCGTCCAGAAAGCGCATCTGCTCGCTCGTGTGGAACAGGGACTGGTGCTGGTGCTGACCGTGTAGGTCCACCAGCAGGTCGCCCACCGCTTTCAGGGTGGCAACGGGCACCGGGCGACCGTTGATTCTCGCCTGCGAACGACCACCTGCGAACAGCTCGCGCGTCAGGTAGAGCAGACCCTCTTCAGGGACGACACCCAGCTCCTGCATTCGGGCGAGGAGATGAGGAGAGGCGGATACGTCGAACACGGCGGTGACCTGAGCGCGTTCTGCGCCTGCGCGAAGCATCTCTGCCTCCGCTCGCTCGCCCAGTGCGAGGCTGAGTGCATCGATCAGGATGGACTTGCCCGCGCCCGTCTCGCCGGTGAGCACGTTCAACCCCGGCTCGAAGCGCAGGTTCAACCGCTCAATAATGGCTATCTGTTCTACAGCGAGCTCGACCAGCATGGCTACACGTTGACCCTCTCTCCCCACAGCAGGCGGTCGCGCAGTTTCGTGTAGAACTCGTCGGGGTCAAATACAATCAGGTGGGTACGCTCCTGGGCACGGAAGACACGAACTGCATCGCCAGAAAGCAGGCTCACCGCCTCTCCGCCATCTGCCTGCAGGTGGAATTCTCCGTTGTCAGCGGTGACCACCACCTTCACTTGTTTCTCCGCTGGCAGTATCAGCGGTCGTGCGCTGAGGGTATGGGCGCAGATAGGCGTCAACAGCAGCACCTCGCAGGCGGGGTCCACAATAGCCCCTCCTGCCGAAAGCGAGTAGGCGGTGGAACCCGTCGGTGTGGACACCACCAGTCCGTCGGCAGAATAGGTGGCAAGGAAGGTGTCGTTGACATAGGTTTGCAGGGTAATCATGCGGGCTACAGCCCCTTTGGTCACCACCACCTCGTTGAGCGCGAGGGCATCACATATCGGCTCGCCTTCGCGGTAGGCAATCGCCCGTACCATCAGGCGTTTCTCGATGGTGTATTCGCCCGCCTGTACCCTTGCGATGGCGGCGCGTAAATCCTGAGGCTTGACCTGCGCGATGAAGCCGAAACGCCCCAAATGCACTCCCAGGATGGGTATCGCACGTGGAGCGGCAAGGTGGCTGGCTCGCAAGATGGTTCCGTCGCCCCCCAGCGCGATGAGCAGGTCGCTCTGGCAAAGGGCAGATTCGTCACACTGGTACTCAGGCATGTCCAGCGCACGGGCGATTTCCGGCTCCAGAAGCACCTGCAGACCGTGCTGACTCAGCCACTCCACCGCCTCCCGGGTGAATCGCAGGGCGTCGGGCTTATCGGTGTGTACTAACAGACCCACGCGCTGTAACATCATCGTGCTCACGGAGTGGTGGTCCTGGTGAACCGCTGCAGGTTGTTGCGGGCGTCGGTATAGTTGGGATTGATGCTCAATGCCCGTCGGTAGCACTCAATGGCTTCGTTTTTCTTGCCCATCTTTTCGTACACCACGCCCAAGTTGTTATGGGCATAGGCGTAGTTGGGGTTTATCGCTATCGCTTGCTTCAGGTAGGTCTCCGCCTCTTGAAGCCTGCCCTGTCGGTCGCAAACCAGTCCCAGACCGTTAAGAGCCTCCACGTTGCGGGCATCCTGTTTCAGCGCGAGCTTGTAGTGCTCCTCTGCTTCCGAGTCGCGGTTCAGTCGATATAGCAGGTTCGCCAGCGCGATGCGTCCTTTCAGGTGCTGGGGCGACAGCACCAGCAGCTTCTCCCAAGCCTGCACCGCTTCTTCGTTCTTGTTCTGCAGTACCAGCACCGCGCCCAGTTGCCACCAGCCTTCGGCATCTTTGGGATAGGCTTCCACCAGCGCACGGTAAGTGTTCTCTGCCTCCAGCAGGCGCTTGTCCTTTTGATAAAGCGAGGCGAGTGCCAGCAGGGTATCGCGGTGATTCGGCTGCAGTTCCAGCGCACGGCGCAGAGCCTTTTCCGCTTCGGCGGAGTTGTTGGCACGGGCATACAGTACGCCCAGATTATAGTGCGCCACAAACGAATCGGGTTGCATAGCGACAGCACGCTGGAAGAGCTGTATCGCTTTGGCGTCCTGCTTTTGGGAGGCATAGGTCTGCGCCAGACCAAGCACTGCCCCCAAGGAACGCGCATCGATTGCCAGAGCTTTCATAAAAGCCGCTTCCGCTTCGCGGAGGTTTCCTGCGGCGTGCAAAGCCAGCCCGAGGTTGGTCCATACCTGTGCGTTTTTCGGTTCCAGTGCCGCCGCTTTGCGATACGCTTCTATCGCTTCCTTCAGGCGGTTTGCCCCCATCAACGCCACGCCGAGGTTGTTCCAGATGTAGGGGTCCTGGGGAGCTAACCGTGCGGCAGTCTGGAAGGCGACTATGGCTTCGTTCATCTTGCCCTGCTTCATCAGGATATTTGCCATGTTGTAATGGGCGTCGGCGAAATCGGGCTTCAGCTTCAGCACGGTGCGATACTCCGCCAGCGCCTTGTCGGGTTGTCCCGTATGCAGATAGGCGTTACCCAGATTGTTATGCGCCTGTGCGTCGTTGGGCGCCAGCTGAACCAGCTGCTCCAGCACAGGTACAGCATCTGCCGCTCTGCCCACGCGCAGGTACAGGAACCCCAGCCACTGCAGTGTGCCCTTGTGGTTCGGAGACTTCTGCCGCGCACCCTCCAGCGTCTCTATCGCCTGCGTTACGTTGCCTGCCTGATACTGCTTTACCGCTCTGGCAACCAGGTCGTCTACCTCGTCTGCGAAGGCAACAAGCGCAGCGAGGGAAAGCAGAACCCACCACACGGAACGCCGAAGCATCATCCTCTTCCCTCCCCGGCTAGCGGTACGTTCTGATTATATCAGATAGCGTGCAGGAGAGGCAATTCCACACCAATTTCCGTCATGCTGGGCGCACGGGTGTCGGGTTTTGCACCAGCAT
>JAPWUZ010000120.1 GCA_028275265.1 Armatimonadota bacterium
GTTCGTTACACTTCACCCCCGGCAACGCCTACACCACAGCGGACAATGGCAACCGCTCCCAGATACACTGGGACCTGGTGTTGATACAGCGTGCCGAGTACGGCGGAGGAGAGATTTATTTCGACGACCGCCTGATACGCAAGGACGGGCGCTTTGTGGTACCGGAGCTGGAAGGGCTGAACCCTGAGAATCTGGGGTGATTCACCCCTCTGCCACACACCTTACTACACGACACTTTCTCTGACGGGAGGAAATTCCAGTGAGTTTCCTCCCTCCTGACCTCCAATGTGGACGGAGGAAGAACCGTAACTTCCTCCTTGCCCGCGGGGAGGGCTGGGGTGGGGGCGAAAACGCGCAAAAAAACGTCGTGTAGTGAGCCCAGACACTGAGAAAGGGGGTAGTCCCGCTTTTAGCGCTGCTGCAGGCGCAGGGGCTTCCCGTCAGGGGTGGTAATACGCAGGCTCAGCTGCCAGCCGTCCGCTCCGTTCAGCACCTTACACAGGATGCGGTTCCAGCCCTGCTGCAGGGTGGCGGTAGCGGTATCCTGGTCGATCGTTAGCCCCCTGTCGCCGGTAAATTCATGCACCTTTTGCCCATTCACCCAACAGGTAACATCATCATCGCTGCCGATTTTCAGGGTGACCGTCTGCGCAGTATCGCTGTACACCTCAGCGTAGGCGTATCCGCCCGTGTTTTCGCGCGCGCCCGCGCTCAGCCAGAAATCCAGCACGCCCTGCGGGTCATCCAACTCGATACGCCGCCACCGGACGCCATTCACCTCTCCCTGCAGGTCTATCGGTGCGCCGGGGTCTACGAGGTCGCGCTCACGCAGCAGGCTGCGCTCTGCCAACGGAGCGAGCACCCACCAGTTCACGACCATGCCCTGCTGGATGGCGATGTCTTTCACGCTGATGGATGCTCCCAACGAGCGCAGCACGCCCACCAGACGAGTCACGCCTTCACGGTCGCGCGCTTTTTCCAGAGCGGTACGGGCGAGTACCGTCGCTACGTCGGTTTTGCCTTGCTTCTGCAGGGCGAATGCCACTCCTGGCACCGCTTCTATCGCAGCTTGACGCACCTGCTCGTTCTCATGCCCCAGCGCGACCATCAGCGCGGAGGCGGTGTCTGCGTGGCGCAGGCGTCCCATAGCGTTCAGCGCGGCGACCTTCACTGCCGGGTTGTTATCACCAAAGGCTTTGAGGAGCGAGGGCAGTACCACGCCCGGGGAACCGGATTGATACCCCAGCAGGTCAATGAGGCGCAGGCGTTGCTCTCCCTGTGCATTTTGTGCCTGTACCACCAGCGCCTCCGCCAGCCCCGGTACCTTTACCTCCTGCAGCAAAGAGTATGCCGTGCTGGCGATGGCGGGGTTTGGGTGGTTGAGTGCCTTCACCAGCAAGGTTGCGGTGTCTGCGTTTCCGGTGTGTGCCAGTCCCACCAGTCCGGCGGCACGCAGGGCGGGCGTATTGCCGTTGGCGTAGAGCCACTGAAAGAGCGGGGCGGCTTGCCCCGCCGCACCGGAGCGGCGAAGCCGCTCCGCGATACGTGCCAGCGAGTGCTGAGCCGCCTCTTTCTCTTTGGCACTGCCTTTCTGAGCAATCTGTTGCAACGCCTTCTGGATTTCGGGGGTGGGAAACTCCCCAGCGACCGTAATCGCCGTCAGGCGCACCTCTGCCTGTGCGCTTTTCAGTGCACCCAGCACCACCTTTGCCGAGCCGGGCTGTTTGCGTGCACCGATAGCCAGTAGCAGCGCGCTTTTCCACTGCGGGTCGGTTGCCTGCGCGAAGGCGCGTTCCAGAGCGGAAGTGGCTTCCCTGCCCGGAATCTGCTGTAGGGCCATGCGTGCTGCCTCGCGCAGGGTTTTATTCTCCAGCAGTTTTTGCAGGGTCGGCACCGATTGTGAAGTACCCACCACCGTGACCAGGCGCAGCAGCAGGCGTTGCAGGGATTCCGGCGCCGGTTTCTGCAGGCGCGCCAGCAACGCTTTCTCGGCGGCGTTGCGCTCGGACGTGGCACCGGGGCGCGTGGATTGATAGACCACCCGCTCCAGAGCCATTCTTGCTGCCATCACTGCGCCGGGCTCGGCGTTAGGGTTCTCGATAATCGCCAGCAGGGCAGGAATAGCTTTCACACCGAACGGTGCTATTTCCTCAATCGCCTGCCGTCGCGCATTATCGTCGGGTGACCGCAGCTTTTGCACGGTCTGCTCTATGTTCTGGCACGCGCTGGGAAGAGCCAGTGCCAGCAATGCCACTACGGTGAGCCATGTTCTCTTCATTTTCTGCCTCCACCTCTTACCTTAGGTACCACGGCGCGCGATAGGGACGACTGAGCCAGCGGTTTGCCTCCGGGTCGTCCACAAACTGCTCTTTCACGGGGTCCCAGCGCAGCTTCCTGCCCAGCCGCATGGCGATGTTGCCGATGTGGGCTACCGTCACGGAGCGATGCCCGATTTCGACGTCGCAGATGGGCTTCTTGCGCGTGCGGATGCAATCCAGCCAGTTCTGGTGGTGGCTGAGACTGCGATATAGCTGCACGTCGTTTGGTCCCCACGTTATCTGCTGCAGCTCTTTCGGGCTGGTGTCGATGCCTCCGCGCCACACGTGTACGTAGCCATCTGTGCCCTCGAAGCGCACGCCGCGTTCCGGAGTGGTGGCAATCATGTGCACTCCGTTGGCATATTCGTAATGCACCTCGAAGTTCACATAGGTTTCGCAGAGTCCTTTCACTGGCAGCACACCCTTGCCCTCCACGCTCACGGGCCCGCTGAGGTCTGTGCCGAGCCCCCATTGCGCGATATCGAAGTGGTGATGCCCCCAGTCGGTCATCTCGCCGCCAGAGTAGTCCCAGAACCAGCGGAAGTTCCACAGGAAGCGTGCGTAGTTAAAGGGCACCCAGGGAGCGGGACCCAGATACAAGTTCCAGTCCAGGTCGGGCGGCGGTTCCACGTCTGGTTGCGGGTCCATGTCCGGACCAGCTGGCAGGTTCACGCGCACGGTATGCACCTTGCCGATTTTGCCGTTACGCACCAGCATACACGCCAGCCAGAAGTAGTAATCCGACCGTTGCTGGCTGCCGACCTGAAAGACGCGGTTGTAGCGGCGCACGGCGCGCACCAGTGCCTTACCCTCGTCTACAAACAGCGTCAGCGGCTTCTCGCAGTACACGTCTTTGCCCGATTCGCACGCCATGATACTGATGAGCGTGTGCCAGTGATCGGGCGTCGCGATGACCACTGCGTCGATGTCCTTGCGGTCTAACAGATGGCGGAAGTCGGTGTAGGCAGCACAGTCCTGGTTGCCATAGCGGTCGTCCACCGCCTTCTTGGAGCGATCGCGGTGGGGGGCATACACGTCGCACACCGCCAGCACCTGCACCTGCCCGTTGCCCAGGAAGCCGTTAAGGTGCCCTGTGCCCATGCCGCCCAGCCCGATGAACCCAAGCGTGATGCGGTCGTTGGGTGCGCGTCGCTGAGCCGAGCCGAACACCGAAGCGGGTACAACCGCAGGCATGGCAACGGCAGCTGCACCCACAGCCGCACCCTTCAGAAACTGCCTTCGCGTTATCCGTTTGCCTGTACTCATACCGACCATCCTTTCCATGAGCGAGTTCCAAACGGCGTAATGGCTCCGATAATGATTTTCAGGGGGTCTAGAGGAGATTCCTGCAGACAAAGGATACCTATCTTGCCTTTACCCTCTGGAGGTCGATACTCTCCAGACCGTAACAGGGTGGGTGAGTGGTTGTGCAGTGGCGATATGTGGTGTCTACTGACGGCATTGGAGAAAAAATTTTCTTTGATTTCCCTTACTGCAGGAGCAGTCCACGCGGGCGGGAGGCTACACCTTCACCTTCGTTTACGACCCTGCACAAAACCCGACGCAGTTCAAGGGGCAGTCTCGCACTTACAACGCGAACAACCAGCTCATCGGTGCGGGCTTTGCGTATGACGGCAACGGCAACCCGGTGCTGTATAAGGGCGTGAACCTCTCGTTTGACCCCGAGAACCGGATGACCCTTATGGGAACATCCTCACTGCCGGTTACAACGGGGACGGCTTGCGCGCATGGAAACAGACGGCATCGGGCAGGAGGTATTATCTGTATGACGGCGAAGAGTTAGTGTGTGAGCTGGACGCGGCGGGCAACGCGGTAGCAGGCGTGGTATTTGGGGCGAACGGCTTGCTGGTGTACGGCACCAGCGGTTACCAGTTTGACCCGCAGGGCAACGCCACGCACCTGATGGACGATGACGGTTTGGTGCTAGCGCACCTTGCCTACGATGCGTGGGGTCAGCGCATGTCTGGTAATAACCCGACACCATACGGCTACAAGGGGCAGTGGGGATACTACACCGACGGGGAAACTGGTATACTGTTACTGACGCATCGCTACTTAGACCCCACCCCGTAAACAGTCTAGTAGCGCAAGTTGCAGGGCAGCGACAAGCCTCATCCCCCTCGCCGAAAAACCACCGATAACACGAACACCACTGCCGCCGTAAGCACTATCGCCGCGCCAGACGCGGTGCCGAACCAGTAGGAGGCATATAGCCCCAGCACGCTGCTGATACCACCAATCGCGCAGGCGGCAATTGCCATCCCTCGAAAGCTGCGTGTGAGGTTGCGCGCCGCCGCCGCGGGGAGTAACAGCATTGCGGTTACCAGTACGATACCGATGAGTTTCAGCGACAGAGTAACCATGACTGCCAGCAACACTAAAAACAGCAGGTCTATCCGTGCGGCGGACGTGCCCATCGCCATTGCCATCTCGCGGTGCACAGACACCCGCAGCAGTGCATTCCACATTGCCAGTACCGCCAGCACGCTCCCAGTGCACATCGCCGCTACCAGCCATACGTCTTCCCACGCCAGTGCGAGGATATCCCCAAACAGGAACTGGAACAGACCGGGCTGGTACCCCTGCAGGATGCCGAGCAGCAGGATACCTGCCCCCGCGCAGATGGCGAGGTAAACGCCGATTACCGTGTCCGACGGTATCTCTGTGCGATGCAGGGTGAAGACGATGGCGAGCGTTACCAGCACGGCAAAGGCGATAACCGTTGGCAGCACCGGGGTCATCAGCAGGACCGAAAGGGCCAGTCCGGTGAACGCCGAGTGTGCTACCGCTTCCCCGAAGAACGACAAACGCCGCGTGACCACGAAGACGCCGATCAGCGGCAGGCTGAAACCCAGCAACACCGCTGCAATCAGCGCGCGCTGGAAGAAAGGATATTGCAAAATCTCCGTCATGGCTGGTGCTCCCGATGGGTATAAAGTGTCATCTCCTGTCCGTATACCAGGCGAATCATCTCGGCGTTCAAAGCCTGAGCAGGCGGACCGAAGCAGAGCAATCGGCGGTTCAGGCACAACACCTGCGAGGCGTATCGAGTAACCACGCTCAGGTCATGCGAAACCAGCACGACCGTCAGGTGGTGTTCCGCACGCAGCTGTTCGATAATCTCGTAGAAGCGGCTCTCTCCCTCGATATCTACGCCGGTTGCCGGTTCGTCTAGAAAAAGGATCTCCGGTTCACGCAACAGATTCAGCGCAATCACCACTCGCTGGAGCTGACCCCCCGACAGCTTGCCGATGGGGTGGTAGAGCATGCGCGAGACGCCGACCTCGTGCAGGGCAGACTCGATTTGGGACGGGGAGGCATGAGGTACGTAAGCGTGCAGCATCTCCTTTACCGTCAGGGGGAGGTAGCGGTCGTACTCCAGCCGCTGTGGCACGTACCCTACCTTTCGACGCAGGTCGCCAATCTGGGCAATGGGTACTCCGAACAGGGTAATGCTGCCGGAAGCCAGCGGCACCAGACCCAGCGTCGCGCGCAGCAGGGTGGTCTTGCCCGCTCCGTTGGGACCGATGATGGCGACCGTGCTGCCGCGTTCTACCTGCAGGGTAATGTTCTCGATGAGGCGCGCGCCGCCTATCTCCACACTGACGTTGTTCACGTCCAGAACGGTATCTGCCATTTCATGCTCCCTTACTACCAGAGGCGAGCCACACGTAGCCCAGTATGCTTCGCAGGGATTCTACCGGCAGGTGGGTGTTGACCAACTCATAAAACTCCCTCCGTGTAAAACGATAATAGTAGATACCACCCGGATGCATCCCCTGTTTGGCTCCGCCCCAGCGTGTCAGCCACGACCAGTGATAACCGGATATCGCATATCGTCCTCCCGGCTTGAGCACGCGAGCCATCTCCGCCACCACCTGCAGGCGCAGTCGGTCACTGGGAAGATGCTCTACCAGCTGGCAACTGGCTACCGCGTCAAGCACTTCGTCCGCAAGGGGCAGGAAACAGGCGTCTGCGTGTATCAACAGCGTCTTCTCCAGAAAGCCCGCCTGTTGCATCCGCTGGCGGCACACCCGCAGGCTTTGCAACGAGAAATCCACGCCTATCGCGAAATCGGCAAGCGCAGCAAAATGCTGCAGCATCCGTCCCGTACCGCAACCGATTTCCGCCAGTACATTAAACCGCCCCGATTCACCTCGCAGCGCGCGTAACGTCATGCGGGTTTCCACCGGCGACATGAGGAGCAGTCCCAGCAGACGGTCGTATTGTGAAGCCTGTGCGTCCCGTGCCTGTATCTCCGATTGCTTGCGCAGCCACTCTTCACGCTCATGCGCTGTCGCGAGGTCGGGCAGCACGAAGCTGGGAATGCCATCCACGATGGGAAACGTCCTCTGACATTCGGAACACCGTATTTCTCCCTCGCCCGCAAGCAACTGCCCGCGGTCAAAGGGACATCTCAACATCTTGCTCTGCCACTGTTGCATGTTCCATCCCTTCGCAAATAGCCTAGCGGCGCATGGCTCTATCCAGCGTTTCGATATTACGCATCATGCGTTGCTGGTAGCTCTCACCCGGACTTTTCCACGTTTGCTCCAGCGGGTCCAGCAGGAATACCGGCACCTGCAGGTCTGCTGCCACTGCTTCCACCAGCCGCGAGGAGGCGGGCGGTGCAGCAAAGATAACCTGTACCCGCTCGCGACGTGCGGTATTCATCAGGTCGCGTAGCCATCGGGCGGACGGCTCGACGCCGGGCAGAGGTTCAAACACAGCGACTTGCTCGAGTCCTGCCTCCTCGGCGAGGTAGCGGTAGGCTCCATGCGCCGCGATAAACTTCTTTTGCTTCCACGCTTTTGCTCTTTCTGTCAGAACACGGCGCAGCTCCTGCAGCTGCGTCATCAGTCGGTTTGCATTGCGCTGGTAATCTTCGGCGTGTGCCGGGTCTAGGGCGACCAGTGCATCTCTCGCGTTTTGCGCCATGCGCATTGCGTTCCGCAGAGAGAGCCAGACATGCGGGTCCACCAACTCTTCGTGATGTTCTTCGTTTCCGTGCTCGTGTGCATGCAGGTGCTCGTGTTCCGCCAGTGCAGGGAGAGCCCAGCAGCCCTCTGCTAATTCTACCACGCGCGGGTGTCTGCGACCAAGTCCGCGCAGCATGGTTTGCAGAAAAGGTTCGGCATCCAGCCCCAGCGCGAACACCACATCCGCCTGCTGCAGGGATTTCATGTGCTTTGCCGTGGGAGCGAACGAGTGCAGCTCTCCACCCGGAGGCAGAATGGTTTGCACCAAAACATGCTTGCCTCCCACCTGTTGCACGATATCGGCAACCGGGAAGAAGGTAGCCACCA
>JAPWUZ010000121.1 GCA_028275265.1 Armatimonadota bacterium
CATCCAGTGGCTGATCAATCACCAGCGGTACGATGCCCGCTATCTGGCTTGCGCCAACAAAGCCGCTGCGAAGGCGGCGGGGGAACCCACTTGGAGCAATGCCACTTGGCTGGTCACCATCGACGCGGACGGCACCCCCGGCAAGTTCTTGCGGGCGCACGAGATCGGACTGGCACCGGTGGAAAAACGCCTCGGCAAAGATGGCAAGGAGCACGAGTTCGAGTATCTGGTGGTGCTGCGCGATGGCAAACCCGTTGCCGTCGACCCCGACGATGAAAATACTCCTGTGACTGGTGACCTGCTGGTCGATACCGAACTGAACGGTGTTCGGGTCAAGAGCGCGTTAAAGGTTGTCGCAGATGCCGCCAACGCCAAAAGCTTGGAGCAATGGGCGGCTATTTGCGGCATTCCCGCCAGCGACATCGCCGCGGTGGCGGAAGAGCTGGCAAACCACGGCAAGAAGGCGGTTGTAGACGTGCATCGGGGGGTGGCACAGCATACCAACGGATTCTATAACGTCGTATCCGCGATGACAGTGAATCTGTTACTGGGTAACTTCGACTGGAAAGGGGGTATGATTGCGGCAGCGACGTACAATATTACGGGCGATTCGCCGGGGCAACCGTTTAACCTCGCTCAGCTCACGCCGGACAAAACCACCACCTTTGGTATCAGCATCATTCGCCACGACGTGAAATATGAGGATACTACCCTCTTCGAAGGCTATCCTGCCAGACGCAACTGGTGGCCCCTCTCCAGCGACATTTATGAGGAGATTATCCCCTCTATCGGAGACGCCTACCCGTACCCCATCAAGGCGCTGTTCCTGTATATGGGGTCGCCTGTCTATGCGTTGCCTGCAGGGCATACGAATATTGCGGTGCTGACCGACCTGGAGAAAGTACCTCTGTTTGTCTGCAGTGACATTACTATCGGCACCACTTCCATCTACGCCGATTATATCTTCCCGGACCTGACCTATTTGGAACGATGGGAGTTTCACGGCTCGCATCCCAACATGCCCGCTAAGGTGCAGCCCATCCGACAGCCGGTCGTCGCGCCGCTGACGGAGACGGTCAAGGTGTTCGGGGAGGAACAGCCTCTGAGCTTCGAGACGCTGTTGCTGGCGCTGGCGGAGAAGATGGGGCTGCCGGGGTACGGCCCGAACGGTTTTGGCGCCGGGCAGCCGCTGACTCGCCCCGATGATTTTTACATTCGCATGGTGGCAAATGTCGCCATGGACGGCAGCCCTGTGCCGGATGCGTCTGATGAGGAGGTGAAACTCTTCCTCGATGCACGCAGACATCTGCCCCGAAGCGTTTTCGACCCTGATCGCTGGCAGCGCATCGCCGGCCCAGCGTGGCGGAAGGTGGTGTACGTTCTCAACCGCGGAGGACGCTTCCAGAACCACTCAGATATCTATAAGGGCGCTCAGGTCTCCAACAAGTACGGCAAGCTCATCAACCTCTATCAGGAGAAAACCGCAGGCGTGAAAAACGCCTTTACCGGCAAGCGTTTGCCCGGCTACGCTACTTACTGCCCATTGCTACCACGCGGGGCACCACAACGAAGGAGGAGGGGCTGGAAGAGGGATATCCTCTGCATCTGCTAACCCAGAGGCACATCCTCCACACCAAATCACGCACGGTCGCCAACTACTGGCTACTTGTACTGCGTCCGGAGAACGAAGTGCTGATCCATCCGGACGATGCCAAACGGCTCGGGTTGAGTGATGGTGACCGGGTCAAGGTGGTGAGTGCCACCAACCCCTCCGGCGTGTGGGACCTGGGCAATGGCGTCAGGAAGGCGATGATTGGCACTGTCCGGTTGACCCAAACGATTATGCCGGGCGTGGTCACCTTTACGCTGGGCCATGGTCACTGGGCGACGGGCGCACGTGACGCCATTATCGACGGACAAGTGGTCAAAGGTGACCCGCGCCGCGCAAGAGGACTCCACGCCAACGCGGCGATGTGGGTGGACCCCTACCTCGGAAACACGTGTATGATTGACCCGGTAGGGGGCAGCGTGTCGTTCTACGATACGCGAGTGAATCTGGTGAAAATCTAACTACCATTTAGGGAGGACGCTGATGATGATTTCGCTGCGTAATGTGCTGTGTGGGATTGCGGCGGCGCTGGTGTTAAGCGCTGCGGTGCACGCGCAACAGGAGGTTTCGGCGGAGGAACTGCAGGCACAGATTGCTCGCCTCCGCCAGCAAGTGGCTGAACTGGAGCAGGTGAAGGCGCAATTGGACAGGCTGGAGCGCCAGATGGCTAAGATGAAGGGATTAACTTGCGGGGTCCCCTCACTCGCGGCAGGCTGCCATGGACCTATTCCATCGAGCTGCTCAACGGTACCCAAGGGTTCACAATGTCTGCACAGGATATTACCATTGGTGCAAAGGTGGGTGGACTGGTCAGTGACCGACTGTATCTGGCGATCAGCGCCATTCGCACGGGTAATTTGGTGAAGAGGGATGGTACGCTGGACAAACCCGACCTGAACATTGCGGAAGTCTTCGACCCGCCTGCCGGGGCGATGGGCTGGCGGCGCAGCATCTGGGAGATAGACCTGCGCTACAACTACGGGAAGGAAGGCATCAAGTCTATCGTTGGTTCCCAGCCGGACGTGCCCTGGCAAGCGGCGGTGGCGTTTGGGCGGTTGGTGGCCGATGCCGATGGCGCCCCGGACCGCAAGGGCAGCTTCGGATTCGCCGAGGTGCTGCTGAACCTTTCTCCCAGAACCTATCTGGGCTTGCGCTACAGCCAGATGAATCTGGAGGACGGTGCCACTGCCAAACTTGGGGGGAAGCCCTGTGGCGGTCCGCGAATACCGTCGCTACTCACTGGGGGTAGGCTATCGGTTGTCCCACCTCACTCATTTGAAAACCGAGTACACGATCAACGACGCGAAGGGCGGCAGCAGCAAGCCCGAGTTGAACCAGTTCGCTGTGGGTGTTGCCACGAAGTTTTAGTGAGAGGGGGCAGACCCCTGTGTCTGCCCCCATAAATCCCCTGTTTGCCCCGGTCATGGGCAACCACAAGGGGTTGCCCCTACTTGGTGGGTTTTTCGTCTTCTGGCTGCTCGGGTGGCGGCTGCAGGGGCAGGCGGAAGTAAAAGGTTGAACCCTTGCCTTCCTCGCTCTCCACCCAGATGGTTCCGCCGTGTCGCTCCACCAGGTGCTTCACCAGGAACAACCCGATGCCCGTGCCGCCTGCCTCGCGGGTGTCGCGGTTGTCCACCCGGTGGAACCGCTCGAAAATCTTGGGTAGGTGCTCCTTGGGGATGCCGATGCCCTGGTCGCTGACACTGATGAGCACCGTCTCGCCCTCCGGCACACCCTTCACGCGTACCTCTCCACCACGCGGCGAGTACTTGATGGCGTTGTTGATGAGGTTGGTCAATATTTGGTCTACCTTGTCCTCGTCCGCTATAATGGTGGGGAAGTCTTCGGGGAACTCCAGGATAATCTGGTGCTTGGTGGTGTACGACCGCTGGATGGTCGCAACCCGCTCCGCTAGCGCGGGCAGATCGATCGGTTTGGGGTTGAGTTGCAACGCCCGCCCCGATTCGATGCGCGACACGTTCAGCAGGTCGTCGATAAGTCTCTTCAGGCGGTCGGTTTCGGTGTCGATAATCTGCAGGAACTCACGCTGTGTCTCGCGGTCGTAGAAGCCTTCCGTATCCTGCAGCAGTGTGGACACGAAGCCCTTGATGGAGGTCAACGGTGTGCGCAGCTCGTGCGAGACCGTCGAGACGAAGGCGGTCTTCATGCGCTCGACGTTGCGGATTTCGGTGATGTCGTTGAAGATAGCCACCGCGCCGATGAGGTCGTTCTCTTCGTCACCGCGCACGACGGCTGCCTGCACCTGGAAGATTCGCTCCGCCTCGCTTTGGTGGTCTTTCACAGAGATTTCCACCGCGCCTTCGTTTTTCTCTGTGAGCGCTTTCTCAAACAGCTCGCGCACCTGTTCGATATGGATGACTTCCTTGTAGGGTTTTCCGATGACGTTTTCGCCGTTTTTGATGCCAAAGATACGTCGCGCAGAAGCGTTCATCTGCGTGATTCGCTCGTGCTTATTCACCATCACCAACCCCGCATAGAGGCTTTCGATGGTATGCACCAGCTCCTCTTTTTCCTCAACGACCTCGCGGTACATCTGCGCACTGACGATGACCGCAGCGGCGTTGCGGGCGAGACGCTCCAGCAAGCGCACGTCCTCGTCGATGAAGGTGCCTCCATAACGCTTGTTAAACACGTGCACCACGCCGATGGTAATGCGGTCAATGACGCGGTTTTCTTCGTCGCGCTTTTCCACAATCAGCGGCGCGCTGACACCGTTGCGGATGCGCAGCAGTGCCACGTGCTCCTGCAGGGTGCGGGGGTCGTTCACCGCATCATGGAAAATGATAGGTTGTGACGAGCGGAATACCTCCCCACTGATGCCCTGTGTGGCTCGCACGCGGAAGCTGCGGATTTCATCATCGGTGAGACCGAAGGCGGGGCGTACGGCATACAGTTCCCCGGTCTCGCGGTCAAACAGCATGAAGACGCATTTTTCCGCCTGGAGAATCATGGCGATGCGGTGCACCAGGCGTTTGAGAGTCTCCTCGAACTCGGTGATAGCCGTAGGGGTTTCTACTGTCTCGGCAGTGCTGCGGTATTTTTGTTCCAGTTCCCGATAGCTGTGCTGTAGCTCTTGCAGATCGCGCTCCAGCTTCGCGATATATCTGTCCTTCTCCTCCAGGCTTTTCTGGAGTGCCTCTATTTGTGAGCGCAGTTGAAACACGTTGTCCATAAGCGACCTTTTCCTCTCCTGCTTCTCTGCGGATGGTTCCTCTGCACCGAAAGGATTATAACATACAGCCTTTAGGACTGCAACCCGAAAATCTTCGGCGTGTCCGGCGGGGTGTGTCGAATGGTGCTGCCGACCGATTAGTTAGGCGGTGTCCCCAGTAAAATAGTTCCATGAAAGCGGTGTTTTCCGCTCTACGGAGACTGGAGGATGTGCAAGAAGTCTCTCGCCGCATCCATCTGCATTTCTACCTCACGCCGGCACCAGCTCCACGAGCTGTTGTCCAGCTGGAAGGCCTCACAGAGGTGAGCAGGCAGGTCCGGCATCTGTTCGGGTGGGGCTTCGGCTGCGATGCTAGCCGACAGCCTGTCGCCCAGATACACCGCGCCTACCTGATGGAAGAAGGGGGAATCCTCTATCGGGTCGTGATGGTGCAGCATCACCTCCGCGAACACAGGGGGCAGGTTCCAGTGCTCCACCATCCTCGCGCCGACTTCAGTGTGTGTGATGCCCAGCAGTTCTCGTTCTGCCGGGTAGACGGATTCCAGACACCCGCTGCGCTCGACCACTGCCCGGTACTCCGCCGGAAAGTTCTGGCTAAGGAAGAGAATGCCCAAATCGTGTAGCAAACCTGTGAGGAACATTTCCTCGCGCATAATCAGGTCTTTGCGCAGATGCTTGGCAAGCGCAGAAGCTGCCAGCCCTGTCTCCAGTGAGTGTTCCCAGAACCGTTGTCGGTTCACCGGCGAGCTCGTACCGTGTCGCAGCACCAGACGCACGGCAGCGACACCGATCGCCAGATTACGGATGGTCTCAAAGCCCAGCAGAATGACGGCATGGGATAGCGTGGTGATGCGTTTGGGGAAGCCGTATCTCGCCGAGTTTACCAGACGCAGCACCTTCGAGGAAAGCACTTCGTCCATGCTGATAACCTTTTGCAGCTCCTGCACGCCACAGTTCGGGTCGTTGGTCATCTCCATCACCCGGGTGATGACCGCTGGCATGGGAGGCAAGCGCTCGAGGCTCTCGCGAATGGCTTCCTCCAGATGTTTTGTGTCGATGACACTGGATGCTGGCATGTAAGACAGCTCTCCCATCGTTTTCTCCTTCTCCTTTCCTCATTCAGGCGGCACGTGCCGACACGTTGTGGAAAAGGTCTGCCACCTCCAGAATCAGGGCAACGCGCCCGTCGCCCAGGATGGTCGCGCCAGAGACGCCGCCAATCTCCCCAAGGTACCGGCTGAGCGACTTAATCACTATCTCCTGCTCGCCAATCAGGTGGCTGACCACCAGCCCGACCTGCCGTTCACCCAGCCCAACAACCACCACAAACATGGGCTCTTCACCGCGGCAGGAACGCGCGGAGAAATCCTCATCGTAGAAGTGCGCCTTCAGGCTGATGAGCGGCAATGTGCGTCCGCGCAGCACGATAGTGGGCCTCATACCAACGAACTGCACCATCTCGGGTTCAATCTTGAGCGTTTCCAGCACGGAGCTGAGCGGGATTGCGTAGACCTGTCCGTTCACGCGCACCAGCAGCGCACGGATAATCGCCAGGGTGAGAGGCAGGCGGATAGAGAAGCGTGTGCCTTTGCCCGGGGTGCTCTCCACGTCCACGATGCCCCCGACGCGCTGGATGTTGTTGCGCACGATATCCATCCCCACACCCCTGCCGGAGACTTCTGTAACCTCTTTGGCGGTGCTGAAGCCGGGTGCGAAAATGAGGCTCAGCGCCTCGCGGTCGCTCAGCCTTTCCGCCGCGTCGCGGGTGAGAACTCCCTTGCGGACCGCCACCTCTCGCAGCTGCGCAGGGTCCATCCCTTTGCCGTCATCCTCGATTTCGATCAGGATGTAGTTCTCTTCATGCCGTGCGCTCAGGCGAATGGTTCCCTGGCGGGGCTTGCCCGCTGCCTCGCGCACTTCGGGCGGCTCGATGCCGTGGTCTACGCTGTTGCGCAGCATGTGAATCAGTGGATCGCTGATGATTTCAATTACCGAGCGGTCGAGCTCGGTTTCCTGACCCTCCATGACCAGCCGTACTTCTTTGCCGAACTTCTGGGCGAGGTCGCGTATCATGCGCGGGAATCGGTTGAACACGTGCTCGATGGGCAGCATTCGCGCTTTCATAATGTGTTCCTGCAGCTCGTCGGTGATGCGCCCGATGTGTCCCGCCGCTTCCAGCAGACTGTCCACCAGGTCATCGTGCTGGGAACGTGCCTCGAATTCGCGCCCCAGCTGGGCAATGCGCGTGCGGTCGATCACCAGCTCCCCGACGAGGTTCAACAGCGTGTCCAGACGCGCTACGTCCACCCGCACCGTCTGGGACATAGCGGGAGTGCGGCTGGTGGTCTTCTCTGTTTCGCCTTCAGAGGAAACGGCAGGTTGGGGGCGAGGCTCCGTTTTCTCGGCGACGGGCGAATCCACCGGCTTTTGCGGTTCCTGCTCGGCGCGGGGGGCAGGTTGCGCTGGACTAGCGGCAGAAGCCTCTTGCCAGGGTGATACCTCCACCTCCCGTATCTCGCTGATGCTCATCAACACGCCTCGCAGATGGTCGATGGGCTTATCGGTAGCGACGAGTAGCTCGAACGAGTCGCCGAACTGTTCGTTATCCAGCGCGTCCTCGTCGGGGTGCGAAGCGATAACGGCACCCCCGTTGGCGTCTATCGCCTGCAGCACCATCAGCGCGCGCACCGACTTCATCAGCGTATCTTCCGCCAGCCGCACGGTAAAGTGATAGACCTTCAGTCCATTATCGATGGCGGTCAACGCCGCTTCTCGCTGATGCTCCTGCAGAACCAGCCCCGCAGGGGGGTGTTGCTGCGCTGATGATGATGTAT
>JAPWUZ010000122.1 GCA_028275265.1 Armatimonadota bacterium
CCTCTCCTGCAAGGAGAGGAGAGAGTGAGGTCTCCACAGGTTCACCGATGCCTGCAGAGGAACGCACCGAACAAGCCACACCGCGACGACGGCAAGAGGCACGCCGAAGGGGACAGGTTGCCCGCTCGGTGGAGCTGTCCTCCGTGGCGGTGTTTCTGGCGGTGGTGATGGTGTTGAAGGCGGTCAGCGAGGGCGCGCTGCAGGGGGCGATGGAGTCCGTCCGCTTTGCGCTGAGCAATCTCAGCCATACCGAGTTCTCTCCTGCGCTTGCGCTTTCTTTTGCGATGGGTTGCTTGAGCCATGCGGCAAAGGCGTTCCTGCCCGTGATTGGTGTGGCGATGGTGGTGGGTGTGGTGGTGAACCTGCTGCAGGTAGGTGTGATGTTCACCGCCGAGCCACTGGCTCCCAACTGGGCACGGTTGAACCCTGTCGCCGGCTTCACTCGTCTCTTCTCACGGCGAGCCTTCGTGGAGAGTGTTAAGACCCTGCTTAAGGTGCTGCTCATCGGGTGGCTGGCGTTCTCGGCGGTAAGGGCGGACGCAGCGATGTTACTGAGAACCAGTGAGATCGACCCGCTGATGGTGTTGATGCTGGTGGGGCAGTTGCTGTACAAAATGGCATGGCGGGTAGGGCTGGCGATGCTGGTGCTGGCGCTACTGGACTACGGTTTCCAGCGGTGGGAGTATGAGAAGAGCCTGCGCATGACCAAAGAGGAGGTCAAGCAGGAGATGAAACAGACGGAGGGCGACCCACAGGTGAAATCACGCATCCGCGCCCGCCAGCAAGCCATCGCCCGCCGCCGCATGATGCAAGCGGTACCCAAAGCGGATGTGGTGGTCACCAACCCGACGCACTACGCGGTCGCCTTGCAATACGATTCGCAGAAGATGGCGGCTCCAACCGTCGTGGCAAAGGGAATGAATCTTATCGCGCTGCGCATCCGCGAAATCGCATTGCAACACGGCGTGCCGATAGTGGAGAACCCGCCGCTGGCACAGAGCCTGTATCGCACGGTGGAAGTAGGCGAGCAGATACCCCCCGCGCTTTATCAGGCAGTGGCGGAGGTGCTGGCATACGTGTATCGGCTGCGCCGCCCCAATTCACGGTGAGAACTGAGCAATCGGCGTCTTGTGGAAATGCACCATCATCCAGCGGTTGTCCTCCCTCACGAACACGCGCGTTTCGTTGGTCGTTTGGAAGCGAATCCCGCCCTCGTCCGAACGGGTGACCACCAGCGTGTAGGTGGCGATAGCGACGTTACCGTAGAGTTGCACCCGCGGGTTCACGATGTCCAGACGGTACTGCACATTGGGCGGCCGCACCGTCTTCTGCTGGCGCATGTAGTGCAGGTGAAACTCCACGGAGTCGATGCGTGCAGGCGTCTCTGCTTCAAAGGAGGACACGTCATCCGCGACCAGCTCGCGGTAGGTGTCGGTGTCCTGGCAGTAGATGGCGTGGAGCAGCCGCTCCAGCGTCTGCATCACTTCCTGCTGACGTCGGTTCATCCTTCGCCTCCACACTGGGCGCGGTGACGCAGGTAGTGGTCTACCAGCACCAGCGCCATCATTGCCTCCACGATGGGCACGGCGCGGGGCAGCACACAGGGGTCGTGCCTGCCTTTTGCCCTCAGCACAGCCGGTTCGCGACGCACATTGACCGTTTCCTGCGGCATCATGATGGTGGCAGTCGGCTTGAAGGCGACGCGAACGAGGATATTCTCGCCATTAGAGATGCCTCCCTGCACGCCGCCAGAGTGATTCGTGCGCGTGTGCACCCTGCCCTGCTCGTCCACGTAGAAGGGGTCGTTGTGTTGCGAGCCGGTGAGGTCGGTTCCCGCGAAGCCAGAGCCAATCTCGAACCCCTTCGCCGCAGGGATAGACAGCATCGCCTTGGCGAGGTCGGCATCCAGCTTATCGAACACGGGTTCTCCCCAGCCGGGCGGCACGCCCCGCGCCACACAGCCCACCACCCCGCCCAGCGAGTCGCCCTGACGACGCGCCTGATCAATCGCCTGTGCCATTGCCTCCGCAACGGCTGGGTCGGGACAGCGCACCGGGTTCGCCTCCACCTGCTCTGGAGTGACCGTGTCGGGGTCTACCTGCGCGCGCAGGGTGTGTATCTTTTCCACCCAGCCCACAATCTGCACGCCCTGCTCGTGCAGAATCTTCTTGGCAATGGCTCCCGCCGCTACCCGCCCTACCGTCTCCCGCGCACTGGCACGCCCCCCGCCGCGCCAGTCGCGGATGCCGTACTTAGCATCGTAGGTGTAGTCCGCGTGGGAGGGGCGATACAGCTCGCGAAAGGGCTCGTAGGCTGCGGGGCGGGCATCTTCGTTCCAAACCAGCAGGCAGATGGGCGTGCCCAGCGTTTGGCCATCGAACACCCCGGAGAGGATATGCACGGTATCGCTCTCGCGTCGTTGTGTGACCAGGTTGCTTTGTCCCGGGCGTCGCCTGTCCAGCTCGCGCTGTATCTCCTCCGCCGAAATGGGCACATGCGGGGGACAACCGTCGATGACCACCCCCACCGCCCCGCCGTGCGACTCGCCGAAGGTCGTAATCCGAAACAGATGTCCGAACGTGTTGCCCATAGCGTCTTCGATTATACGAGTTTAGCAGCGCGAAAGCAAACGGCAGGTGGCAGACCGCAAGGAAAAAGTGTTTAATGTCTCTAATATGATGCTACAATGCATCGTCATACAGCGAGTGGAGGCAAGGCATGAACGTGACTACAACGCCTTCTGGAAAGAAGCTCATCACCGTCATTCCGGGCGACGGGGTAGGACCGGAGTGTGTGCAATCTGCGCTGCGTTTAATTGAGGCAGCGGGCGCGCCGGTCGAGTGGGAGATGTGCGAGGCTGGCGCCAGCGTGTTCAAAAAGGGGTTGGAAAGCGGCGTACCGCCAGAGACCATCGAGTCCATCCGCAAGACGCGCGTGGTGCTAAAGGGACCGCTGGAGACCCCCGTGGGCTACGGGGAGAAAAGCGCGAACGTGACCCTGCGTAAACTGTTTGAGACCTACGCCAACGTGCGCCCGGTGCGCGAGATGCCCAATGTGCCCACCCCTTACAGCGGGCGAGGTATCGACCTGGTGGTGGTGCGTGAGAACGTGGAAGACCTGTATGCCGGCATCGAGCACATGCAGACCCCGGGCGTGGCACAGTGTTTGAAACTCATCTCGCGCAAGGGGTGCGAGAAGATTGTGCGCTTCGCCTTCGAGCTGGCGCGATCGGAGGGACGTAAGAAGGTGCACTGCGCGACCAAGTCTAACATCATGAAGTTGACCGAAGGAATGCTGAAGCGCACCTTTGAGGAGATTGCGCCCGAGTATCCCGACATCGAGGCAAACCACATCATCGTGGACAACTGCGCGCACCAGCTGGTGAAACGTCCGGAGCAGTTTGATGTTATCGTCACCACCAATATGAACGGTGACATCCTCAGCGACCTGACCTCCGCGCTGATTGGCGGGCTGGGCTTCGCGCCGTCGGCAAACATCGGTAATGAGGTGGCTATCTTCGAGGCAGTACACGGCTCCGCACCCAAGTACGCGGGCAAGAACGTGATCAACCCCACAGCGGTCATCCTCTCGGCGGTGATGATGTTGCGCTATATCGGCGAGTTTGAAGCAGCAGCGGCTATCGAAAACGCGCTCATTGTCACGCTGGAAGAGGGCAAGGTGCGCACGGGTGATGTGGTGGGCTATGACCGTTGTAACACCACCACCGAATATACCGACGCCATTATCGCTAATCTGGGCAGGAAGCCCAGCCAGACCTTCGTGCGCGAGTATCGCCCCATCCAGCTGCCCCAGGTGACGCGCGAGCCGGTCATGGTGCGCCCGCAGAAGCGGCGTGTGACAGGAGTGGACGTGTTTGTGGAGTTCGACGGCACCGCCGAGCAGCTGGGCAATAGCATGGAACAGTTGACAGAAGGCACTGCACTGCGCCTCAAAGCTATCTCCAGCCGGGGCACGCTGGTGTATCCCGCAGTGGGCTTCATGACTGACCTGGTGGACCACTGGACATGTCGTTTCGTCCTGCGCGACGATGGGGGCGAGCTGGGCGAGGCACAGGTGCTGGACCTGCTGCAGCGCATCAGCAGCAGGTATCGCTGGACGCACATCGAGAAGCTGCACGAGTTTGACGGTCAGCCCGGCTTCACCAAAGCGCAGGGCGAGGATTGACCATCGCTGGAGTTTTGGTTGCCCTCACCCCCTGCCCCTCTCCTGCGAAGAGAGGGGCTTTTCGTTCTCCCCCTTCCCTCTCAGGGAAGGGGGCTGGGGGTTAGGTAAACTCAACCTCACCCCCCTGTCCCTCTCCCACGCTGCGGGAGAGGGGAGTTTATGTCGACTGCAGCCTGGCGGGTATTGGGTTGCGCAACCGTGTCCCGATTTGGTAACATAACCCAACGGCACACCTTTTTACCGGATGGGATAGAGTATGGAGGAGAGTATCGAACGGCAACTGCAGGTACTGCAGCGTGGCGTGGCGGCAATCATTCCCGAGGACGGACTGCGTGAGAAGCTGGAGAAATCGGCGCGCACAAGCAAGCCATTGCGGGTGAAGCTGGGGCTGGACCCCACCGCGCCCGATATTCATCTCGGCTTCGCGGTGGTGCTGCGCAAACTGAGGCAGTTTCAGCAGTTCGGGCACGTTGCCTGCCTCATCATCGGCGATTTCACCGCCATGATTGGCGACCCGACCGGGCGCAGCAAGACGCGCCCGCAACTCTCCCGCGAGGAGGTGGAGGCGAACGCCCGCACCTACCAGCAGCAGCTTTACCGCATCCTGATGCCCGAACGCACTGAAATCTACTTCAACAGCGACTGGCTGGGCAAGATGACCTTTGCGGACGTCATCCAGCTCGCCTCCAAATACACGGTGGCACGCATTCTGGAGCGCGATGACTTCCAGAACCGCCTCGCCGAGGGCAAGCCGCTGGGGATGCACGAAATCCTCTATCCTTTGTGTCAGGGCTACGATTCGGTTGCCATCCAGTCTGATATCGAGATGGGCGGAACCGACCAGATTTTCAATAACCTCGTGGGGCGTGACCTGCAGAGGGAGTACGGTCAGGACCCCCAGATTGTCATCGCCATGCCGCTGCTCGTTGGGCTGGACGGCGTGGAGAAGATGAGCAAATCGCTGGGCAACTATATCGGCATCACCGAGCCGCCCGACCAGATGTTCGGCAAGGTGATGTCGCTGCCCGACGAGCTGATGGTGTCGTACTTCGAGCTGTGCACGGACGTGCCGATGGACGAAGTGCGCCAGATTGCACTGGGGTTGAACAACGGCACACTGCATCCGATGGAAGTGAAGCGACGCCTCGCCCGCGAGATTGTAGGCATCTATCACGGCGCCCAGGCAGCACAGGAAGCAGACCGCGAGTTCATGCGCGTTTTCTCCGCTCGCGAACTGCCCGAAGAGATTGCGGAATACGATGTACCTGCGGATATCGTGAAGGACGGCAAGGTGTGGCTGCCGCGCTTGCTGGCGGCGCTGGATTTGGTGAGTAGCAACAGCGAAGGGCGGCGTATGATACAACAGGGGGCGGTGGAAATCAACGGCGTGCGCCACACCGACCCGAACGAGGAGATAGAGGTGGCCGCCCTGCGTGGTGCGGTGATTCGGGTGGGCAAGCTGCGTTTCGCACGGGTGAGGTAGACGACTGTCTGGCGTGCCATTTGGAGGGCGAACCTCCGGGTGAGCCGGCCCTCCCCACTCAAGGTCTGCGCGGGTGGAGAGAGGTTTGCGGCTTGGCGGGAGGCTCGCCCACCAGACGGTGAAATGCGACGCTGCGCGTCCCCAGCAATGACTAACCCTGCTACCGTGTGGTGCTGGTTGCCGGGGGATAGTCAGGCGTCGGTTTATACGATCCCCCCTGTTCCATCCACGGTGGCACTCCGGGCGTATACTTTACGCCCTTGGGAGGGCGCGGCGCACTCAAGTAGTAGTACGCCCCGAGGATAATCGCGACCACCACCACTACCAGCACAATCGCTACCGCAGGACTGACCTCCTTTTTCACCGGGTTACCTCGCTGTTACTGTCGTTTGTCCCACATACCGTTGGGCCAGGGTCCGTTGGGCGGGTCGCGCCGTGCCGGGTCGGTAGTCTGGTTGCCGATAGGCTGGGTCGTTTGGTCCCTGCGCATCCACTTCACATGTCCGTCGCACATTGCGTAGTTACTGCCCTGCGAGTGGATAGTGGCTCCACCACCTTGCATGTTGAACTCGTTGTAGTCCCAGAAGACCTCCGTTGCCCAGCCGACACTCCACTGGTGATACCAGTTCGGGCGTTCCGCGACGAAGATAGTGGTCGCCGGGCTCACAATGGTCGACTCCGCCGAAGCGGCAGGGGACATCCGGAAGCTGTAGGAATTGGAATCCCATCCCCAGTCGCTTTCAGGCCAGCGGAAGTTCTGGCTGTATGTCACCGGCACAGCGGGTTTGGTGTTGTCCACCGCGTCCTGTCCGCGCCCCCATGCGTCGCTGGGGCACTTCCACATCTGCTGGTTTTTCACATAGGGATGTATCTGCTGGTGCCAGGGCACCCAAGTGGGATACCATCCCCATGTCCAGCTGTGTACCTCGTCATAGTCTTGCGCGTACATCAGCTCGCCCAGCATGATTTGTTTCATGTTGGACAGGCAGGTGGTCGCGCGCGCTTTCTCCCGTGCCTGTGCGAACACCGGGAAGAGGATCGCCGCCAGAATGGCGATGATGGCGATGACCACAAGCAGCTCGATCAGAGTAAACGCTCGCCCATGGTCTCGCCGTTGAGTACTGACTCGCATGGTTTTTCTCCCTCCTTGTGATGATTTATCTCAGCCGGACACCGATACGGCATCCAGCGTGGTTCCGTAACGAAGCTGCACCGGTATGGTGACGTCGGCATAGTCTTCCCGTTCTCCGGTGATGTACTGATGCAGAAGGCGAACGGCGGATTCCGCCAGCGCATCCAGGTCGACGTATACCGAGGCGGCGATATGGCGTGTGGTGGCGGGCCAGTGCAGACCATCATAGCCAATCACTGAGAGTCTTGCGGGCACCTCGATGCCGAGACGGTCGCAATCTTCCAGAAGGCGGTACGCCAGCCAGTCACGCCAGCAGAATATCGCTGTGGGAGGCCGCGGTTCGTGCAAAAGGCGTTCCAGAACCCTTTGCCCCTCACTCCAGTAGCTGAAAACGTGCTGGTTGGGGAGGTCACCTCCAAGCGCGCGAAGGTACTGCTGAAGCAAACGAACGCGCGGGATGGCGTCCCGAAAGTCGCTTCCCTCCTCAATCATGGCTGCGATATGCCGGTGCCCAAACGCGACAAGGGCTTCGGCGACCTGCCTCATCCCACCTTGCATGTCATCGCGCACAGAGGGCAAGATGCCTTCGCTGTCGCGGGCGTTTATCAGCACCACCGGCAAGCGCGAACGCCTCAGCAGAGGCAACAGGGGGTCGTCGGGCAGAGGGGCAAATAACAGCAATCCATCCGCGCGTCCGCCATTCAAAAAGCGGTACGTCTCCTCTGGCGGTCGGCTGAAGTCGCAGTGTACCAGCACATCGTAGCCGAGCTTACCCGCTGCACGCTCGATAGCGGTAGACAACCTGTCCATGTAGAGGTCGTTTTCG
>JAPWUZ010000123.1 GCA_028275265.1 Armatimonadota bacterium
GAGGTGATAGACTATGTTGAGCGTGTGGTGGAGGCAGCGCGCGCGCTGGCTGTAGTTGGGGCGCAGGAGGCAGTACCTGTCCTGACTGACCTGTGCAACCGGCCCTGGTGGGACGGCAATCCGTGGGTGATTTACCTCATCCGAGCACTGGCATGGCTTGGTGACAGAGGCGCGATGCCTGTATTGAGCCGTGAGCTGGCAAGGTTCACGCCTTACCAGGCAGGTTGCGCCAGTGTGCCGGCAGCTTTCATACCCCTTGAGGTACGAGAACCTGACCCGGTTTTAGTATACTGGCAAATGTGCACGGAAGGAAAGAGTTTACCACAGGCGATCGAGGATATCATTCACTCAGTGGCTGACCTTGTGCCTGGCAGGTTCATGCAGCAGGAAATCTTGCGGGAGTACGTAGGACCAGCAGCAGTGCCCTACTTGCTGCGTGCGCTGGCGGCTCCCCCGACCAGCGACCATGGTGTTGATGTGCAGGGAGTTGCTGCTCAATTATTGGGGGAGTGGCGAGTTAAGGAGGCTGTTCCACTCCTGATAGACTTGATGCATCGCGCGCGTTTGTGGTCGTTGCGTGGTACTGCAGCGATAGCGCTGGGAGAGATTGGTAGCCCGGAGGCAGTAGATGCACTGATAGCCGCTGCGGATTTGCAACAGGACGCCGAACTTCTCGCCTCTGTCGCCGATGCGCTGGGCTATTTAAGGGATGCGCGCGCTGAGGCGGCGTTGATGAAGCTATTGCAGCACCCGGACGCGAAAGTGCGTTACACGGCTGCTAAAGCGATTGAGAGTTCGGGCACGTTCAGGATACTACCAGAACTGGAGCAGAGAGCCGACCAAGAGACAGTTGAGTCTGTCAGGAGAGCGCTCGTTCAGGCGATAGAACGAATCCGGGGGCAATAGTACCGTTGAGGCACAGCAGGTAGTGTTGCCTACCTCCTTTCTTGAACCACAGGCGAAGGAGTACTTGTCGCGGCGTTCGCGGGGGGACAGGGTGCCAGCAAAAATCGTGCAGGAGGTGAAGAGATTGGACATCTCATCGTGGTGGCGTCGCGTGCGGCGGCGCGGGCTGGATAGGGAGCAGGCGGCGGTGGAAATCGCCGCCGCTTTTCGTTCGGGCACTGCTGTGGACGAAGACGACCTGTTGCGCACGCGCGGCGAGCGGGTGTATGACGAGATGCTCACCGATGCGCAGGTGCAGTCCGCGCTGACCACCAAGAAGTTCGGCATTCTGGACGCGGACTGGCGGATTGCGCCGGGCGGCGAGGACGATCAGTCACGGCAAGCGGCGGAGCTGGTGCGCTTCGCGCTGGGGCAGCTGCGCGGTTCGGTGACGCGCATCCTGCTGAACGCGCTAGACGCGCTGGCGCACGGCTACTCGGTGCAGGAGATTAACTACACGCTGTGCGAGCAGGAACCCTGGCGGGGCATGGTGGTCTGGCGAAGCATCAAGAGCAAGCCCGCCCGCCTGTTTCGCCTGGAGACCGACGAATACCGCAACCTGAAGTCGCTGTATCTGCGGATGCCCGGAGGGCAAGAGCAGCCGCTCCCCGCCGAGAAGTTCGTGCTGTATGCCTACAACAGCCGCTACGAGTCGCCGTACGGGCGCAGCGACCTGCGGGCGGCGTACAAGCACTGGTGGGCGAAGCAGTTGCTGCTGAAGTTCTGGCTTTTGTCGCTGGAGAAATTCGGTTCCCCGACGGTGAAGGGGGTAGTACCGCGACACGTGCCTGAAGAGGAGCGGCGCGAGCTGCTGCGGGTGCTGGACCGCATCCAGCAGGAGACGGCGGTGGTCTTGCCGGAGGACGTGCAGATTGAGCTGATGGAGGGTAGGTCGCCCATCGGTGCGGCGTACCTGCAGGCGGTGCAGTTCCACAACCGCGAAATCGCCCGAGCCATCCTGGGGCAGACGCTGGCGACGGACGAGGGGATGCGCACCGGTTCGCTCGCGCTGGGCAAGGTGCATTATCGGGTGATGCAGCTCTACTTCCGCGCCCTGCGCCGCGATTTGGCGGAGCAAGTGATGGAGGAGCAGCTGTTCCGTCGACTGGTGGAGCTGAACTTTGCGGAGGCAAAGGTACCGCGCTTCGTGTGGCTGGAGCGTGAGGACGCCGAAGACGGGTAATCATGCGGGTTTTCCGCGCCCGTCGCGTGTTTCTGGTATTTTGCACATCCCCTGTGGCACTCCTCTTGCACCTTAAAGAGGTGGAAATCTGTTCCCTGAAGGAGGAGTGCCCGATGCAGCGATGGATGTTCTTGCTGGTGCTTGGGGTGTGGCTCGCCGGTAGTGCGCAGGCGGTTACTATCAGCGTGCACAGTTACGACACCAGTTTCACCGCCGACGCGGTGATTGATGGCAGCACGCACTGGGTATACATCGGTGCGGTGAAGCTGAATATCGACGGCGAACCGCTACCGAAAGAGGCGTGGTGTGTGGATTTGAAGCAAGCGGTCGCGGGTGGCAGCTGGGATGCCGTACAGAAGCTCAGCACGCCCACCGCTCTGGATGACGGCAGGCGCGCCGACCGGGCGATGGGCGCGCTGTGGACGAACCGAGCCTCCGCCACTGACGCACGTGGTCGCGCCGCGCTGCAGCTGGCTATCTGGGAGGCGCTGTACGACGGGTTTGGAACGGACCCGTTTCACTCGGGACGGTTCCGGGTTGGCAATGTGTTCAACGGCACCAACCGCAGTTCGGTAGACAGCCTGACGCTCACGATAGCCCAGAACTTCCTGACGGCGTGGGGCGGCTTAAGCGTGGTGAACGGCACGGTATACGATGCACCCTTACCCGGTAGCGGCACGCGCTCGCAGGATTTCCTGCTGACGCCCGGTACGAACTTTGACCCGCAGATACTTCCCGAAACAGGCACGCTGGTGCTGATGGCATCTGGGCTGTTTGGCGTGGGAGGCATCCTGCGCAGGCGGAACGGCTAGCTCACCGCAAAGGAAAGGTCAGGGGCGACCCGCAGGGTCGCCCCTACAGGTTAAGCGAGACGGGATGGTATCGCTTCCACACGCGGAAGCCGATTTTGCCATAGAAGTCCACCAAATCCGTCCAGTCAATTGCCATGCGCTGCGCTCCCTGCTGCTGCACGTACTCCACGCCCTTGCAGAGCAACGCCAGCCCCAGACCTTTACCCCGCGTACTCTCCGCAAGTCCGATGGGTCCCAGTCCCCCATACGCCTCGCCCAGCAGTTTGCGCCAGTATATGGAGGGACCGATGCGCTTGGAGCCGCGATGGAAGGTGTGGCAGAAGCCCACCACCGCATCGCCCTGCGTGAGGATGAGGATGTCGCGCGGGGTATCCTCTACCTCTAACCGCTTGACGGTTTCGTAGTACCACCTGCCCGGGAACTCCTGCTGCAGGAAACGGAGCAAGGCGGGCACGTCTTGCGGGGTGCAGGAGCGCACCGCGTACTCCTCGCGCAGGCGATGCAGGTTTGCCTCCACCTCGTCGGGAACGCGGTAATCCGCCAGCTCCCGCACCAAATCCACCGCCACATGCTCGCCGATGGCGAAGCCCGCTTCCCGCAACAGCTGCTGATGGAGCGTTTGTTCCGCAGGCACGCCTGGGAAGAAGTGCGCGGGGTCCGAGCCGTAGTTCACCCGCTTCCTGCCCTGCTTCTTCAGCCAGTCGAGGGCGGTTCGCAGCAGCTGGCGCGCCGCCTGTTTACCCTGCTCGTCGGGCACGAACGCCAGCGCGCCAATCCAGCCCTGTTCGGGCATCATGCCCGCCGAGCCGAGCGGCTCTTTGCATACCTTGGCGTGCGCGTAAGCCAGCAGGTTGCCCGCCGCATCTTCGCCTACCCACACCGCTTCGGGATCGAAATGGGCATCCCGTAGCACGTTCTGCTCGAACAGGGGAGCATCCAGCGGGAACGCCTCTCCCATGCAGCGGTTCCACAGTTCCAGCACTGCTGGCTCGTCTTCGGCGCGAAACAGGCGTATTCGCATCTCAGGAGTTGACCCACTTACTGTATTTGTCTATCTGCGCGCGCAGGTGAGCGTCATAGCGTGCCACGATGTCGCGTGTGACGATAATGCGCCCCAGCAGGTCGCCCTCATCGTTCTCGATAACCTGCATCACGTGCGGTGGAGTGAACAGCTTCTCAAAGGGGTCTTCCTGCGGGTTACCGTCTGCTTCGGCGAGCACCTGCCGGATGACGGGTGCCATCGCGCGACGCACGGGGGCGTAGTGTTTCAACATCCAGTACCTGACTTGCTGGTATTGCTCGTCGCAGCCGTCATGCACGGTGTCGCGCGCCGCCCAGCATAGCACATCGACCAGCTGCTCGTACTGTTCATAAAAGGCAAGGAACTGTTCGCGCTGGCGCTGGCACTGAGCCAGCGGGTCGGTGCGCTCCAGAACCCGATGCGCCACCAGAGACATCCCGTCCCTCAGCCATGCGGTAAACGCCCTGACCCCGCGAACCGCCCACAGATAACAGTGTCGGATGAGATAATAGCGTGTCCATTGTGCGCGTAACCACCGAACTTCCGCGCCTTCTTGCGAACGATGCATGGTCGCCTCCTCTCTCCCTGTTTTCACTTCGCCGTGCAGCGGTGCAAATGCCGTTCGCCAACGGCTCGGCGCAAGCCTCGCCCTCCACAGGGTGTTCGGCTACTCTCCCCCTGCACTGCGTTGTACGAAATTGAGCCTCAAATCGGTGAGCAATCGCTCTAAATCGCGACGCTGTGCGTCGGAGATATGCGGTTTCAGCACTTCCGCCAGCGCCGCCACGCAATCGATAGCGATTTTCGCCTGCGGCAGGTCCGTGCGTAATTCCCCCAGCACCGGGTCCTTCCATAACCCCATCTTAATCCACGCCTGAGCCTGCATCTCTTCGACCATCCACAAAGCAACCGTCAACACATCCACCGGCTCCTGACGTGCCTGCTCCTGCGTGGTCTGTTCTGACTGCGACTGTTGCTGCTCCTCCATGGTAGCACCTCCCGCAGTTTCACCGATTATATCACACCTTCTGCGGGACGGCAACTATTCATCTGTCTGCGTGTAGCTTGAAATGATAGTCGCCGGAGCCGATTTCCACCACCATCCACTCGCCCTCATCACGTGCGCTTTTCACACCGGGCACTCTAGGTATGAATGCGCCTTTGCTCCACACTTTGCCCTCTGCCTCGATGAGTGCGGGACTGGCGATGCCCGCTTTGGGAATATAGACCGTTGCCGAGCTGTTCACAGGCACGACTACGCTGAGCAGGAAAGCATCGGGACGTTTCTCCCAACGCACTGCCGCTTTGCCGCGGACGGTATCTACGGAAGCCTGTGCCCAGTGCAGGTCGCCGACGGCGTGCGGGCGCACGGTGAAATGCTCCCAGTCCCCCCGCGCGGGGTCGGGGCGAAGCCCTGCCAGTGTCTCGTAGAACCACCCGCTGACCAGCCCAAAGGCGGGATGGTTGTGCGAGTTCATGCCGGGTCCCACCTCGTACTTCCACAGCTCCCATATCGTGGTCGCGCCCATACGCACCATGTAGCCCCAGCTGGGGTAGGTGTCCTGTGACGCCACCAAATAAGCGATGTCCGCGCGCCCCAGCATGGTGAGCGTGTCCAGCAGGTAGCGCGTACCGATGAAGCCCGTGCTGAGATGTCCTTTGTGGTTCACGGTGATGTCGTGTATCACGTGCTCCAGCACCTTCTGCTGATGCTCTTTGGGCACGATGCCCAGATACAGCGGGAAAATGTTGGAGAACTGGCTGCCGTTGCCGTATTGACCGGTCTCCGCGCTCCAGAATCGCTTGTTAAAGGCGTCGGCGATACGCTCGCACAGCGCACGGTATTCCCTTTCGTCAGCGTGTTTGCCCAGCACGTGTGCGATGTCCGCCAGGGTCTTCACGCTCAGGTAGTAGGTTCCCGTAGAGATAAGGTCCTTGGGCGTTTCCACCACCGCCACCCAGTCGCCGTAATTGTTGCGGGTGAGGATATGGCTGTCGCCTGCCTCGCGCCGCAGCATCTCCACATAGCGTTTCATGCCCTCGTAATGCTCTTCCAGAAGGTGCTTTGCGCCCGTGTGGCGGTACATGTCCCACGCGATGAAGAGATACGCTCCCGCCCACTGCGGGTCACCCGGGTTGGTTCCCCACACATGCGGTACCGTATCGGGGATGCGACCGTCCTCGCCCTGCGCGTCGGCGATGTCCCGCAGGAACTTCACATAGGCGGACTCGGCGGTGAAGTTATACAGCCCCATGTTGGCGGTCATGTGCGCATCGCCCATCCAGCCCTGTCGCTCGTCGCGCTGGGGGCAGTCGGTAGGGATGCTGTGCCAGTTGGTGCGATAGCCCCATTGGGCGTTACGCTGGATTCGGTTGAGTAGTTCGTTGGAACACTCGAACTGTCCCCGCTGTTCGAAGGCGGTATGCACCACCCGTCCATCGATGTCGTCGCGCGTCAAAGTGCCTGGGTAGCCTTCCACCTGCACGTAGCGGAAGCCGTGGTAAGTGAAGCGGGGTTCGTATACCTCCACGCCTTCGCCCTTCAGGATGTAGGTGTCGGTGGCTCGCGCGGTGCGCAGGTTCTGCTGGTTGACCAGCCCGCTGTCGAAAAGCACCTCGGCGTGTTTGAGCGTGACTGTGGTTCCGGGCGCACCTTTCACCCGCAACCGGCACCAGCCGGAGAAGTTCTGCCCGAAGTCCACCACAAACACGCCGGGGCGCGGTTCGCTAATCCACTTTGGCTTGAGGGTTTGGGTGACCTTGATCGGCGGCATCATCTGGGCGGAAAGGGTCACGCCCGGCAGTTCGCCCAGCAACACTTTTTGCCATACGCCTTCCTGCATCGCAAAACCGGGCTCGCACCAGCGGGGTTGTTCCAGTCGGGCGTCAACGGTCTCGCCGTGATACAGGCTGTTGTCCAGAATGGGACTTTTCGCCCAGCGCCACTCTCCGTCGCTGGTGATTATCTGTTCCCTGCCGTCGGTGTATTCGATGTGCATCTGTAGCAGGAAGTGCGGTTTGCCTTTCCACCAGCCGTTGCCCAGTAGTGCGCCCACACAGTTATCGCCGCGCCGCAGCAGGGGAGCCACATCGTAGGTGCTGTAGTAGATGCGCTTGTGGAAGTTGGTGTAAGGTGGGTCGAGCACGCGGTCGCCCACTTTCTGTCCGTTGAGGTAAAGCTCATAGTAGCCCAGACCGGTCACATAGGCGCGAGCGCGTCTGACTCGTCCACTGACCCTGAACTCGCGCCGCAGCATGGGCGCGTAGGTGTCCAACGGACGCGATTCGCGCACCCCATCGGTGAGCATCGCCCGGCTCCAGTCGTTCTCTTCGATGCTATCCATATTCCAGCTGTCGGTGGTCACCGCAGCGTGGAGGGCGAGGTTGTTGCCGTTTGCGTCGAGCACTTCCATTTCGGCAAGCGCCGCCAGCGGGCGCGTATCGGCGGGGTGGTGCAGTTTGGTGATAACCAGTCGCACATAACGCGCCTTTTGAGTGCCCACGTCGATAGAGAACGGTTTCGCGCCCGGGTTCGGCACATCGGCTTGTGTGTAGTCGGCAAGGAGACGCGGCTGTACAAAATCGGGTTCG
>JAPWUZ010000124.1 GCA_028275265.1 Armatimonadota bacterium
GTTTCCGGTCTGTGTGGACTTCCGCACGGGCGAGCCAGTGCGTATCGCTGGCGCTTCCGCAGAAGTAGAAATCTCGCCCTATCGTCCGGTCGTGCTTCTTCTGAAGTCACGGGGCTGGAAGACGATTCCGCACCGACCTCGCGGCGTCACAACGCCTCTGTCTGCAACCGAACGCTGTCAGATACTACCGGACGGCACCGTGCGCGCGTTTGAAGCGGAGCGATGGTTTGTGGAAACGCCGGAGGGGCGGCTGGACGATGTTTTTCGAGATTACCGCGTGCAGGTGAAGCCTGGCGAGAGGTTCATAGACGCACTGCCCGTGCTGAAGCGGGCATGGCACCCCGTGGAAGAGGGTTTGCTGGACGGGGCGGAAACAGCAAACCTCGGCGTGGTCTGGACAGATGGGCAGGAGCTGTGTCTGTCGGTGGAAGTCGCCAAAGCGGCTGAGGTGCACATAGAGGACAGGCGTCTGGACGGCAAACAGGTCGACCTGGTGGTGAAACCGCGCGAGGCATACAGGCTGGGCAGAAGAGCGGTGGTTCCGCTTCAAAACGGAAGTATGCTGATGACACCGCTGTTTGTGCATCTGCGCAGTGGAGGTTTTACTGTGAGCCTCGCGCGTCGGCATGGCGGACTGCCCTCGGTGTGGCAATCACGGGATGGCAGGGTACTGCGATTGCAGGATGGCGACCTGTATACCGATTGGGGACTGGTCAATGGCGGTTACGCTTCTGCCGATGGTGAAACCAACCCGCGCTTGCGAGTGGAGCGCGGAGCACAGGTGCACTTCGAGGGGTGGCTGCGTCACCGAGCATGGAACGGCGTGCAGTCCTGTCCTGTTGCTTCGCCGGGCACTCGCTATCGCCTGAGTTATGCGCTTCAGGCGGATGGGGTGTTGAAGATAACGCTCGGTGTGACCCCGCAGAGCGAGAAGGGCGAGACGCGGGCTTTTTTTGCCCTGCGCCTGCCGTTGCGCGGGTTCAGAAGATGGCGGCGTGGCTCTGAGGGAGGAGTTGCCGGTGAACGTACCGGCGTACGCCTCGGCGAGCGGCGGGGGGATGGGTCCGTTCCTCTCGGTGTCGAGACAGAGGCAGGGGTACTGAAGGTACAGCGTGTGCGCGGCTTGCAGAATACCTTCCTCATCGATTCCGGCAACGGCGAGGCGGTGCTGTTTCTGGCGCTGCTGGACGGAGAGCCGGTTGACCTGCGCGCGGCGCAAGAGTGGGCTGGGGAGGTATGGTTGTGCCTCGAGAACCTTCCTCTGGGTATACTGTGAGTAGAATGCAGAGGAGGTGTGTGATGAGCGACTGGCACGTGCTGGTGATGGCTTATGGGACGCCTCGCACGCTGGACGAGGTGGAGCCATATTATACCCACATCCGTCGGGGACGCCCTCCCTCGGCGGAGCAGCTGGAAGACCTCGTGCGTCGCTATCAGGCGATTGGTGGGGTCTCGCCTTTGCAGGAGATTACCCTGCGGCAGGCGGCGGCGGTGGAGAGGGCACTGCGCCAGCGCGGCTGGACAGGTACGATGTATCTCGGGATGAAACATTGGCATCCCTTCATCGCCGAGGCGGTCGAGCAGATGGCGCAAGAGGGTGTACAAAAGGCAGTGGGAGTCGTGCTGGCGCCGCACTACTCTCGAATGAGCATCGGCACCTACATCGACTATGCCGAGCAGGCGCGTCAACGGTTTGCGCCCGCGATGGAGCTTCGTTACGTGGAACGGTGGGGCAGTCATCCCCTGTTCATCCGAGCAGTGGCGCAAAAGGTGCAAGAGGCACTGGCGGACTGGAAACCGGAAGAGACAATGGTAGTTTTCAGCGCGCACAGCTTGCCTGAGCGCATTCGTCAGTGGGATGATCCCTACGAGCGCGAGCTGCTGGACAGCGCGCAAGCAGTAGCACGGCTTCTCGGATTACCAAACTGGACGTTCGCCTTTCAGAGCGCAAGTGCCACTGGCGAGCCGTGGTTGGGACCGGACATTCTGGAGCGTATCGAGGAGATAGCGCAGACCACGACTTACCGCCAGATGGTGTTCTGCGCGATTGGCTTCGTGGCAGACCATCTGGAGGTGCTTTACGACCTGGATATCGAGACGAGGCGGAAGTGCGAATCGTTGGGGGCGCAGTATCGTCGTGCGGCTTCGCTGAACGATGACCCCTTGATGGCAGAAGCAGTGGCGGATGTGGTGCTATCGGCGATGCGATAAACGAAAAGCGGGGCTCACGCCCCGCTGAAGGTCGGCTGGCGAGCCAGGGCGGCTGTTCATAACCCCCCTGCTAAAACGGTTCGCCACACCGTTCATGGCAGACCGGGCTAAAACAGCCTAGCCCTCCCAATCACCTCGTTTGTCTGCCATAGGGCACCACCTCCTTTCGGAAGCAGTATGCCATATTTCCGGGGGCATTGTCAATCGCGCAATTGCAGGCGCACCTGCTGCACCAATTCCATCGTCTGTGGCAGGGCGCACTCGGTGTCGGTACAGGGCTGGCAGGTGACCTTCGCCCGAATCTCTCCCGTGTCGGTGGTTACCTCGCCAATGCCAATTACCGGAACTACCACGCGCAGCTCCCCGCGGTAAATGGGGATTGGCGGCGCAGACTCGTCGGTCTGCAGGGTGTCGGGCGGGGGAAACATCGGCTCGCCAAAGACCAGAGGCAGCGTGCTGGAGATGTCGATGCGGGTGGGCACCAAATCATCGGGTACACCCTCCGCCCCGTTGATATGCCAGCCTCGCTCCATCAGGAAGCGAATCATCACGCCGCCCTCCATGATGTGCATCTCCACATTGACGGGTAGCCCGGTGGGGGACATAGTGGGCTGCGCCTCTTCTGCTTCGGGCATGTCTTCCAGCTCGTCGCCCGCGAGTAGCAACAGCGCATAGATCAGGCTATCTGAACCCTGCGGGTATTTCTGGATAGGCGACCACAGCGAGCGCAGGGTCAGGTAGGCGAAATAGGCATAGTTCTCTTCACCGGTAACGCCGTACAGCTTTGCCAGCAGGCGTACCGCCGCGCCGTTTCCGCAGGGGGTGGAGCGGTCATGCACCTCCTTGACACGAGCAATCAGCCTCTCGTGGTAGTCCGCTGTGTTCACGAACGCCTGATGCTCTTCGTCCCAGAAATCAGCGATGGTGCGATTCGCCAGCCGTTTCGCTTCCGCCAGCCAAGTCTCGTCTTCGGTGGCTTCGAACAGCTCCAGTAGGCCGGAACCCAGCAGGGCGTAGTCTTCCAGATAGGCGGGTATCGCCGCCTCACCATCGCGGTATCGCCTCAGTAGCCGTCCGTCTGCGTCGGTCATCCTCTGCAGGATAAAGCGCGCCGCCTCTTCTGCCGCTTGCACGTATTGCCGGTTCTCCAGCACCAGTCCGGCGTAAGCCAGGCTTTCTATCATCAGACCGTTCCATCCCGCCAGCACCTTGTCATCGCGCAGGGGCGGTACCCGCTGCAATCGCGCCTGCAAAAGCATCTCACGGGCGGTTTTCATTTTGTCCTGTAGCTCCTTGGGCGTCATGCCCAGTTCGGCAGCGATTTCGGCAAGTGGGGCGCGCAGGTGCGGGATGTTCCTGCCGGTCAACTGTCCTGTGGCTTCCTCGCGATAGTTACCATCGGGGCGGATGCTGTACACGTTGCAGAACAGGTCGGCAAGAGCGGGGGGCAGCACCTGACGAATCTCGCCGAGTGTCCATGTATAGTATCTGCCTTCCTCTCCTTCGCTGTCCGCGTCCATCGCGCTGGCAAAAGCACCGCCTTCCACCCGCATCTCGCGCAGCACCCAGTTGTAAATCTCCCTCGCCACCTCCGCGTAATGCACGTTGCCGGTAAGGCTGTACGCCTCGGCATATGCCCATCCCAGCTGGGCGTTATCGGTGAGCATCTTCTCGAAATGGGGCAGCAGCCACTCGGCGTCGGTGGAGTAGCGATGGAACCCGCCGCCGATATGGTCGCGGATTCCGCCCAGCGCCATCGCGTCCAGCGTGCGTAAAGCCATCTGCAAAGCGTCTTCACTGTTCAGGTTCTCTGCCAGCCAGAAGAGCACGGGGAAGGCGGTGTTGGGTGGAAACTTGGGCGCGTTGCCGAAGCCGCCGTGTACAGGATCGAAGTGCTGGCGCATCTGTTGCAGGTAGTTGCCTACGATGTGGGGGGCGGGTTCGCCATCCATCTGTTCGTATCGTGCAGCGGCGACCTGTTGTATCACCCCGGCAACTTCGCGCGCGGATTGCAGCACCTCATCACGACGGTTCTGGTAGGCGTCGGCAAGCTGGCGGGCAATCTGCGCGAAGATTTCGGGGGGATAGTAGGTTCCCGCGAAGAAAGGCTCGCCCTCCGGAGTGAGGAAGACCGACATGGGCCATCCACCGCGTCCCGCCAGCAGCTGCACCGCCGTCATGTAGATGTCGTCGATGTCGGGACGCTCCTCGCGGTCTACCTTCACGCAGACGAAGTTGCGGTTGAGAATATCGGCGATGCGCGGGTCTTCGAAACTCTCGTGCGCCATCACGTGGCACCAGTGGCAAGACGAATAGCCCACCGAGAGGAAGATGGGCTTGTCCTCATTCGCCGCCCGTTCGAAAGCCTCTTCGCCCCAGGGATACCAGTCCACGGGGTTGTGCGCATGTTGCAAAAGATAAGGGCTCTTTTCATGGATGAGGCGATTGGGTTGCATGTTGAACACTTCTCCTTCTTCCCGCGCGAGCGCGGCTGATGTATCGCTATTGTACCCTATTTTGGGGCTGATGGATAGGTGAAAGACGTTGGCAGACGGGAGAACCCAACCCCGCCGCTCCGGATGGGCAGGCACCTTCCCGAAGCGGGCGGGGCTGTTTCGTGTAGTCGACACGCATAGCTAGCGCTGCGGGTCGTACCAGTCTATCGTGGGTGGCTGCCCTGGGGTTTGCTGCCACGTCTGCTCAAAGCGATGCCACTTGGCGTGACCGTCCACGAACACGTAGTTCGCACCGCCCTGGTGGCGGCGGATAGCCACACTGCGTGGCTCCCATGCTTCGTCGTCCCATTCGGCCTCATGCTCCTCCGAGCCCGGCCCAAACTCCGGCACTTTCGTGGGGTTTCCCCATGCCGCTGCCACGAAATGGTCGTCCGGTACCTGGTCTCCTAATTCGGCAACCACCACGCATTGCGCCGGGTTATTCACACCACCGAGACGGATACCGTAGTACGGCGGATGGTCTGCAGTCAGATAAGCGTTCAGCCCGTAAGAAGCCACGCGCGAGGTGGGGTCATCGTCGTTCCAGAGGGGACTGCTGTCGGAGGGACAGCGGTTTAACAGCTGCGTCTTCACGTAGGGCTGGCAGCTCTTCAGCCAGCCTGGTCCCGTCGGATGATGCCCACCGCCGTATTCATGCGGTTCGGTCAGTGGGAATCCTTCGTCCCAATCCTGCACATACATCGCGATAGCGATGCCCATCTGCCTGCAGTTGGACAGGCAGGAAACCGAGCGTGCTTTCTCGCGTGCCTGCGAGAAAACAGGGAAAAGTATCGCTGCCAGTATCGCGATAATCGCGATAACCACCAGCAGTTCGATGAGCGTGAATGCGCGTCTCATTTCTCCTCCCTGTAACACGTTTTTGAAAAAGGTAGCAAACACATTATACCTGCCATGCAATGGCTGTGTCAATCGGGCCAAGGCGTCCGCAGGATTACCATCCGCTCGCTGGCTAATAAACTCACGGAGGGTGTATGCATGGGCGGGTGGAAATGGAAACTTCACCGAATAAAGGCGATGTCGCCCGGAGAGATTGCGGTTCGGGCATGGCGAGCGGTTCGTGACAAAGCGGTGTCCGTCGGTATCCTGCGACCTTATCCTGCAGACCCCTTGGAGTGCTGTCGCTACGCCTGGCGCGAAGATGCCAGCACGGTGTATGAACGCTTTCTGAGGCAGTTTCCCTGCTCACGCTATCCCCACGACACGTGGTGCGAGTTCCTGTACAAATACCACCCCGAACATGTTGGGGCGGTTTTGGCGCAGGCAGAAGCCATTCTGCAGGGAAGGATGCGTGTGTTGGGTTTTGAGGTGCAGACCGAGGTTCCGCCGCGCTGGTTCCGGAACTACGTGCAGGGTGGGGAATGGCAGGCTCTGCCCGCAGAGCGCATCGACTACCGCCGCGGCGATGTTGCCGGAGGAGTGCGCTACTGCTGGGAACTCAACCGACATGGTTACTTCCTGAAGCTGGCGCAAGCCTGGCTGCTGACCCGTGACCAGCGTTTTGCGGAGCGGCTGCTGACAGACTGGGTGGACTGGATAGCCCACAACCCGCCCCGTTTTGGGGTCAACTGGACGAGTATGCTGGAATGCGCCCTGCGCATCCACAACTGGTGCTGGAGCCTGTGGCTGGTGGCAGGTTGTGACCTGTTCCACGATGAGGCACTGCAGCAGATACTGGGCAGTCTGTGGCAGCAGACCGCCGAGATTTCGATGAATCTCTCACTCGGCTCGTCCGCAAACAACCATCTCATTGGGGAGGCGGCGGGGATGTGGACGTTTTCCTGTCTGTTTCCCACTGCTCGCCATGTGCACCGCTGGATGCACACGGCTCACCGCATTCTCTCGCGCGAAATCCCCCGCCAGATTACCCCCGACGGCGTGACCGTGGAACAGGCAGTTCACTATCAGGTTTTCGTGATGGAGATGGCTCTGCACGCCGAAAGCATCGCGAGGCAAATCGGCATGCCGTTCCCTGAGGAGTACGCCCAGCGGATGCTGGCTTCGGCACAGTTTTTGCAGGCAATGACCGACTGCGCAGGGCACGTGCCCCATATCGGTGATAGCGACGATGCGGAGGTTTTGCCCTTTTGCCCGGACGAGGCGCACCCTGAGGCAACGGTAGTGGACGCCGCAGGTGCGCTATATGAACACGCTGCGCCAACGACTCTCAAAGCCGCTTTCCTGAGCGCACAGCCCGTTCGCGGGGAGCAGAGTGTAAAAACGGCAATCCCCAGCTGCCTGTTTGCCGAGGGCGGATACGCTGTGATGCGCGACGAGGATGGCACGCGAGTGGCGGTGATAGACTGCGGGCAGCTGGGATGGGGTTCCATCGCTGCCCACGCACACGCGGATGCTCTCTCCCTGACGTTGAGCGTGTACGGACAGCCCGTGCTGGTGGACGCGGGCACTTACTGCTACCATGATGAACCGTTGTGGCGCGACGCCTTCCGCAGCACGCGTTATCATAACACCGTCTGTGTGGACGGCAAAGACCAGAGCGAAATGCTGGGTGCGTTCCTGTGGGGAGCGCGGGCGAACGTCCAGATACATCGGTGGCATACTTCCGCCCTTACGGATATGTTATGCGCTTCCCACGATGGCTACCGACGCATCGGAGCTGGCGAGCATATCCGCTGGTTATACTGGCTGAAAAAGGACATTTGGCTGGCGGTGGACGAAGTGAAACAGAGCGAAGGGCATTGCGTGGAACAATGCTGGTTATTTTCACAGGCTTGCGTCCTGCAGGCAGAGGGTGATAGAATGCAGATATGCTGTGCGAAAGCTCCGCTGTGGGTGCAACCGATACCGGCAGTGCAGTTGCGGCAG
>JAPWUZ010000125.1 GCA_028275265.1 Armatimonadota bacterium
AACGACAAAGAAAAAGCGGCGGTTGGAAACCGCCGCCGAAGCCGGGGGATTACGGGACGCCTCAGGTGCGTATTATTTCCCAGCAGTTGGGCGACCTCGTATTTGTATGTTACCGCAAAGATGTTAACAGCACGTTAACGCCCGGCTCTCCAGAAAGAAATTTGTGCCAAACACTGCCGCAGGGACGGACGCGGGCAGACCAACACCAGTTCCACCGGCGGACAGGCAACCTCCCAGCCGTCAGGGACCTTGCGCAGGGGCAGCTCTGCTACCGTATGCGCCTGCCCATTGCGCCACTCCACCACCCAGGCGGATAGCCCCTGTGTGTGACTGCGCCAGCGGAGGTTTCCACCGTCCATCAGTGTCGCCGTTAGGAAACCGGAGTGTGGCAGCGGCTTACCATCCATGCTGACCAGCATCCACGCGCTGGTGCCCTGCGCGACCATCTCGCCGTTGATTCGCAAACTCCGCCCGCCCGTCGCCGCCACAGGCTGTGCCGCCTCATCGATGAGGACGGCGCACGGAAGGTCTTGCCTTGCTTCCCATGTGATCTCCGCATCACTCAACCGCAGGCGTACCGTGGTCACGGTCTGTTTATCTTGCCTGGGCAGTAGTGAAACCAGGCGCAGGGCATCATCTCCGGTTAGTGACGTCCTCCACACCCCCTGCCGTGCCTCGATACGCACCGCAGGATGTATGCCCATTGCCGGCAACAACTGCAGATACAGGTTTGTGTCTGCAGAGGCAGTGTACGCCACGTGCTCTAGGAAAACATCCTTGCCCGGAAGCGTCTCCCAGGGAACCGGGCAGTAGAACACTGCGCCCTTACCGATGCGGTAATGATATATCGGTATGTCCACCGAGATACGTAGTGGCTCTGCCTGCCCCTTCTCTACGACAGGCTGTGGCAAACCCGAGGGATGCACGGTCACATCCTTCAGGCTAACCCCGCACAGATTCTGCAGTCGAGAGGCGTGCCGCTTACCCAGCGGGTCGGTGGAAGGGTCGCCAGATAGATACACCAGACATCCGTTACCTGCCAGCCTTTGCAGGGCGGTGATGGAAGCATCGGAGAGTGTGTAAGCCAGCGGCATCAACACCGCACGGGGTGGGTTCTGCGCTAGCGCAGGCAGGTCATTCTCGTTCGCGACGTCAAAAGACACCCCTGTTGCCAGCAAGCACTCCATCGCATTCATCAATGCGGTGTACGCCAGTCCCTCCGGCGCACCCATACGCCAGTTATCGGGAAGCACCAGTATCACGTCTGCCCTGCGATATTCGCGGGGAACCATATCTGAGAACAGGCGCAGGTTACGGTAGAGTTTCAAAACGGGCTTCGGACGCAAGGGATTGTTCCAGGCGATGCCCCAGGGGAAGACGCTGTCGGGGTCGTCGGTCCAGCACCAGTTCTGAATCTTGGTCACATCCAGCGCTAGCGCTGCGTGTACCACCCACCAGAAGAGTTGCCTCTGCTGCCACTCGGTGCGCTGAATGTGGTAGCCCATGCCTCCACGCTCCGGTGCCCATGCATCATGCGTCTTCACGCCGAACTCGCCAATGTTCATCGTTTTGCCAGCAAAGCGCATATCGTTCCAGTTGATGGTTGCCATCAGGTAGGCGATGTCCAGCTGTGGCGCGTTGAAGTAACCGATGTTCGCGGCGTCCATCTCGCCCATTGTCAGGCGCAGGTCGATGCCACCGTTAGGTCGCTGATAGTATTCGCTGGTAATGGGGTGTTCGATGTCTTCGGAGCGAATGGCTTCACATAATGCCCCTATCCAACGCCGCATCAGAGACACCTGAAACTCACTTGCGTCGCGCGTGCGCACCTCATACCACGTACTCGAAACGGCGTTTTGCACCGGTATCTCGCCCAGCCTGGCTTCAGGGACATGCGGCGCCCAAGCCTGACGCAACGCTTCGTCGGTGCCGTACCGCTCGCGCAGAAACTCGTTCCACAGACGGCGGATGTCCGGCGTGTCCTTCAGATACAGCTGAAAATCGCCGTTGAGATAATAGATGAGCCCAGGTACGTTTTTGTAGCGCGCGGCAAACTGCCTGCACATCTCCGCCTGCTGTTTCAGCATGGCGTCGTCCACGACCACATCCTGCCCGATTAACAAACCAGCCATGTAAGGCAAACCAAAGCGTTGCGATAGCTGCATCACAGCATCCAGCTCCCGCCATTGCGCTTCGGTAAAACGATAGCCCTGCGGGTGATACTGCAGATTCTCGTATGTGTGCAGTCCGTAGTCCCGCATCAGCTGGATTTCGCGGAACCATGTCAGCGGGTTGTGGCTGCGCGACCAGAACCAGTTGCCGTAAGTATCCGTGCCCAGCAGTAGCACTCGCTGCGCGGAGCCATCGGGATGGGTTAACGTGAAGGCATTGTGTTCGTATGTGATGCGTACGCCGTTTTGAATCACCCGGTCGTCCCTGACACAGAAGCCGCTTTCGGCCCGGTCGAGCACCACGTTGCCCTGCCGAACGTCCGCCTGCACGACCACGAAATCGGGGGCACCTGCAGGAACCTTCCAGTTCCACTGCGTATTTGCTTTTCCCTTTGGTGGAACTCGCAGTTTCTCCTGTCGCTGATGCAGGCTCTTGCCCTCCGGCGATAATAGCCGCCAGACCACGTTCACCGTTTGGGGGCGTGCAGACGTATTCCGTGCTTCCAGATACAAACGCGCGTTTTCCCCCTGCTGATACATCGCATAGTCGCTGCGCAGTTGCTCCACCATGACACCAGCTCGCAATAGCCGCACCACACGACGCAACAGCACTTCGCCCTGCGGACCCGCAAATATATCGCGGTTCGTAACGCCGAAAATCGCCCACGTGGAATCGGTAAAGGCACCGGCAAAGTGGCGAACCAGTGCGCCCGCCACGCCCGCAAATCTCCCATATCCGTCCTGAACCGTTACCAGAGGCACCCATCGCGCATTCTGGCGCAGCTGCGCGGTTGCCTCATAGCCTTTCACTGCGCCGTCGGAACGCCAGTCTGACCCTATCAGCCCTGTTGGTGCCGCGACCAATCTTGTGCCCGTTATCGGCTGGTCAGGACTGAAAAGGGTGAGCTGCGTGGGACTAACCACCAGACCGTCCTCGGGCTTACCGTAGTGGGCGTTGATGCGCTCCTCGCTGGGAACCGGTGCGCAGGTGACTTCATCAAACCACATGGCACCTGAAGCCAGGTAAAGCCCCGCGTGGAATACCACCTTTGCCGCGTTCGGTGCAATGGCGAATCGCTCTTCGTAGCGCTTCCAGCCGTGTGTACCACGCACCTGAGCAAAGTCCCTGAAGGCAACCAGTTTGCCATCGCGGTCATACTGGTATACCGCTAGGAAAGCAAAGCCCGGTCCCTGCACATTTTCCGTGCGCAAATGCGCGCCGACCAGGTAGATACCGTTCGGTTCTACCGGCAGCGTATAGCTGAAGCGCGCGCCGTCCTGCATGTTCTCCGCAGTGACCTTTGCGCACCGCTCACCTGCTGCCGGGTTTTCGGTAACAATTTGGCATTGCTCCCTGACATCGGTTTCCCAGCCGGTTCCTCCCTCCTCAAAGCCACCGTTGGGCACCGGGTTCTTTCGCGCCCGTTCCATCTGCTGGCGAATGAAATCGGCGTAAGAAACCCACTTACCGTTCTGCTTCATCAGCAGATAGTCGAAGGCATATCCACCGGTGCACAACAGGTCGCCACCCTGCATCAGGAAAGCCTGCAGGGATTTTCTTGCTTCCACCGGAAAGGACGCGCCCGTCGGCAGAATCAGCAGGTCAAATCTGTCGGCGTTAAAGGCTTCCGGGTTTGCCAGCAGGGACGCGCTCAAAGGGGTAAGCAAAACGCCCTCTGCCGCCAAAGCGCGTTTGAACGTTTCCAGCGGCGTATGCACCCCCTTCACAGGCATGGAAGGCTCATGCAGTATCGCCGCGCGATAGCCTGCTGCCCTCGGAGTGCTTGGCAGCTCTGTCCACTGCACCGCCTTTTCCCCCCTGACCAGGTTGATGTCGTCGAACCACGCAGTACCACTGGCGTTATAGATGCCGAGGCGCAATGCAATATACTCTGCCTGCACGTTGACCTGGAACGTATACTCCGCGTAAGTCCACGAATGCGTGCTGGCATACTGAGCAAAGTCATGTGCCTCCACCATGCGCCCGGCAGCATCGAACTGGTAGATTGCCATGAACGCATATCCACCGCTTCCCGACGCGGGTTGCACATCCTGCGTTGCCAGCCAGCCGCACACCGTCAGCTTCTCGCCCGGCTCCACAGCGTAAATCACCTGTTCGACCTGTACCCCCTGTGTGCTATCCACACGAAGGCTCCGGCTTCCACTGCGTCGGTGAAGGGCGTCGTATGAAGCACCGCTGGCAATACTCCAGCCTGCGTCGCTTTCGAACCCGCCATTGCGCAGCAGGGAAGGCGTTGCGTGCATGGCGCCCGTGCTGAAAATAAGTGCAACAATTAAGCCTAAAGTTATACACAGTCTGTTCATGGTTAACCTCCTGAAGATGGCTATGTTTGCTGATTCCAAGCATGGTCATGGATTCCCTGTCTGTCTCCGCTCCTGTTCAGCGAGACAACGGCACAGACTGTCGTTGCATCAGTGGGATCCGACGCTCACACCAAGCGGCTATCCCCCCATCCGCGGCAAGAAACAAACAGGGACAACCCTTTGCGAGCTGTCCCTCGCACCCTGCACGGCAGCAGCCTGTCGAATCTGGGACGGTCCCGCCCTCGTCGCGACCATCGTCGACCGAACAAACCGACCCTTCACAGTTTCTTCATCTGCTCGTCCCACATCGCTTTGAGTTTGCGAGCCTGTTCGTCGTAAGCCCGCTTGTTTTGCCACGTCTCGCGCGGGTCTAGCACCTTATCAGGAACGCCGGGGCACAGTTTCGGCACCTGTAAGCCGAAAACAGGGTCTAGGCGATACTCGACGCCGTCTAAGTCGCCTCGCAGCGCGGCGCGCACCATCGCCCGAGTATAGGGGATGCTGATTCGGCTGCCCACGCCGTATGGACCGCCTGTCCAGCCGGTGTTGACCAGCCAGACCTGCGTCTTGTGCTTACGCAGGCGGTCACCCAGCAGGTTGGCATATACCTTTGGCTGTAATGGCAGGAACGGCGCACCGAAGCAGGTGCTGAAAGTCGCCTGCGGTTCGGTAATCCCTGTCTCCGTGCCCGCCACCTTCGCCGTGTAGCCCAGCAGGAACTGCTCCATTGCCTGCTCGTGCGTCAGCCGGGCAATGGGTGGCAGCACGCCGAAGGCATCGCACGTCAGGAAGAACACGTTCTTGGGATGTCCACCCACGCTGGGTATAACCGCGTTCTCGATGAAGGCAAGCGGATACGCCGCGCGGGTGTTTTCGGTCAGACTGGCATCGTTAAAGTCCAGCAGGCGCGTCTGCATATCGATCGCCACGTTCTCCAGTACCGCGCCAAAGCGGATAGCGTTCCAGATTTGCGGCTCGTTCTCTTTCGAAAGGCGAATGCACTTCGCATAACATCCGCCCTCAAAGTTGAACACACCATCATCGCTCCAGCCGTGCTCATCGTCGCCGATAAGACGACGTTCGGGGTCGGCAGACAACGACGTCTTCCCCGTGCCGCTCAACCCGAAAAACAAAGCTACGTCGCCGTTTTCGCCCATGTTGGCAGCGCAGTGCATGGACAGGACACCCTGCTCGGGCAGCAGATAGTTCATGATGGTGAAGATGGACTTCTTCATCTCACCGGCGTACTCCGTGCCGCCGATTAGGATAATTCGTTTGCTGAAGTTGACGATGATGAACGCGCCCGAACGGGTACCGTCTATCTCCGGGTCGGAATGGAAACCGGGAGCAGAGACGATGACGAACTCCGGTCTGTGCTCCCCCGTTTTAGTCCAGTCCGGACGGACGAACAGCTGGCGCGCGAACAGATTGTGCCACGCGTACTGCGTTACCACCCGAATGGGAATGCGGTACCGCTCGTCTGCCCCCACGAAGCAGTCCTGTACAAACAGACGCTTGTCCTGAAGGTACGCTAGCACCCGCTTGTACAACGCATCGAACTTCTCCGGCTCAAAGGGCTGATTGACCGAACCCCACCAGATTTTGTCCGCCACTTGCTCGTCACGCACGACGAACTTGTCCTGTGGAGACCGACCGGTATGCAATCCTGTGCGCACTACGAGTGCACCACCAGAAGCCAGCACGCCCTCTTGCTGGCTCAGGGCGTACTCGACCAACTGGGCAGTGCCGAGATTCCACAGCGCCACTCGCGCCGCTTTAATCCCGTGCATCTCCAGACCGTAACGACTGGGATTCACGCCGATGTTTTGCATTTTGCCACCTCTCTAGCCAAGATGAATGTATTGCCCTACCAGCACTTGGCTCACCGCTACCAGCGCAGCGGTCTCTGTACGCAGGATGCGGGGCATCAGAGAAACCGTTGTTGCACCGTGCTCCTGGCACAGCAACACCTCTTCGTTCGTCAGTCCCCCCTCCGGTCCCACAATAACCGCAACTCCTGCATCGGGAAAACCGCTCCTCAACCATTCTGCAAGCGACAATGCAGCACCATCCGGGTGCAACGCCAAAATGCTCGCACCAGCCACCCGTTGCAGTGCCTCCTGAAGGGACAAAATGCCGTCCACAGCAGGAATCCTTGCCCGGTGTGCCTGTTCCGCAGCTTCTTTGGCAATCTTCCGCCAGCGTTCCATGCGTGCCCTTTCGCGTTCTTTGTCCAGTCTCATCACACTCCGCTCGGTCTGCACCAGCAGAAAGCGAGAGACGCCGATTTCCGTCCCGTGCTGGATTACCTGCTCGATCTTCTCGCCCTTAGCCAGCGATTGTACCACCGTAATGTGCACCATCGGCTCCACATCCAAATCCAGCCAATTCCCCACACGTGCAACCGTTTCGTCCTTGCGCACAGACTCCAGCACACAGTGATACTCCTTGCCGGAGCCATCCAGTACGCCGACTTCGTCGCCGGGCTGCAACCGGAGCACCACGCGAATCTGACGTGCATCCTCCCCCAAGATGCGCACTATGCCGTTCGAAAACTGCTCCGCCGGTACAAAGAAACGATGCTTGGGCACGATCCAACCTCTCCTCGCCGCAAACGCACACCAGCCGCCGCGTTCCCGATGTTGCAGGTGGTTCCACGGCGTTTGCTGTAAAGCGCTACGGATACGTCCACTGCGTTCCTGCACGATACCGCTAACCACCAGCCATCCCCCTCGCCGTATGCACCGCGCGAAATCCGGTAACAGGTTCTCAATCACCTCGGCGGTGATGTTCGCCACCAGGAGATCGCACTCCGGGGCGTCCTCGCAACCATCTGCCAGATGAACAGATACCAACCTCTCCACCCCATTGCGAGCCACGTTGCCCTTAGCCGTGAGCACGGCTACAGGGTCATTATCCACAGCCCATACTGAGATGGCGCCCAGCTTCGCCGCTGTAATTGCCAGTATACCCGAACCAGTACCGATGTCTGCAACAACCATCCCCGGCTGTACCAGTTTCTCCAGAAGCTCC
>JAPWUZ010000126.1 GCA_028275265.1 Armatimonadota bacterium
TGCACCTCCCTCGGAAACGTCGCAAAGGGTGGGTGAGACTGTTTCGGTGACCTCGCCGGTGCGCCCGCGCGCGCTGGTGGTTGGGTTCGTGGGGATTGTGGTGCTGTGCGTGATTGTCTCCGCGGGCGAGCTGATTGCCAAGAACATCCAGATAGGCATGATGCAGCTTGCACCCGCGCTGGTGGGCGTGCTGTTCGTGCTGGTAGCAGGCAATCAGCTGCTGGGATGGTTGTTACCACGCTGGAAGCTCACGCCTGCGGAGCTGGCGGTGGCGTTTGTGTTGATGATCCCCGCGCCCATGATTACCTCCCGCGGGCTGATGGAGCGGTGGCTGCCGCTGCTGGTGGGCGTCAACTATTACGCGCCCGGCAACCGCTGGGATGTGCTGTTCTTTCCGCACATTCCTCCGCAGCTGGTGCCGTGGGACCCCGCGAAGGGCGCGCGGCAGGACGTTGCGGTGTGGTTCTATGAACGGCTGCCCGGCGGCGTAGCGCTGCCCTGGGCGCAGTGGCTTGTGCCTTTGCTGGTATGGCTGATTCTGATACTCGCCGTGTACGCCGCGTTCTTCTGCATGACCGTCATCCTGCGCAAGCACTGGGTGGAGGGTGAGAAACTTTCCTTCCCGCTGGTTCAGTTGCCGCTGGAGATGATGCTGCAGCCGCAAACCTTCCTGCGCAACAAGCTGATGTGGGCAGGTTTTGTGTTCTCGTTTGGGTTATTTCTGGTCAACGGACTGCATCAGTGGATACCTACCGTGCCTGAAGTGCCGCTGATGATTCAATTGAACCCTTTCTTCACCGAACGCCCGTGGAATCAGGTGAGCTACTGGGCTATCTGGATTTCACCGGCGGCTATCGGCTTTTTCTATCTCATGCCCACTGACCTGCTGTTCAGCTTCTGGTTTTTCTACCTGCTCGGCAAAGTGCAGGAGGCGATTGCGGGCGCATATAGCGAGAACATCCCCTTCGAGCACGCGACCTTTGGGGCGCATGTGGCGTACCAGGGGGCAGGCGCATTCTTCATGCTGGCGATACTCACCCTTTACAGCGCGCGCCATCACCTGCGTCACGTGTGGCGTCGAGCCATTGGGGCTGTTCCTCCCGACGAGGCGGAGAAGAGGGAGATGTTCTCTTACCGCGTGGCGGTGTGGGGGCTGGTTGTCAGTTTGCTGGTCATTTTGCTCTGGGCGCGTTACTTCGGGATGACGTGGCAGGTGGCGCTGTTTCATTTCGGGGTCTACCTGTTCGTGCAGGCGATTATTATGGCACGCTGTACAGCCGAGGGCGGCTTGCTGATCACCGAAGGGTGCTTCACGCCAATGGATATCTACACCTTTGGGGAGCGGCAGATGCTGGGGGCGCGCCAGCTGACTTTGCTCTCCTTTCTGGACGGGATGCATACCCGTGACCTGCGCGGGATGTTGCTGACCGGCTTGCTGGACGCGCAAAAGGTGACGGAGCAGGCACGCTTGCGGGCGCGGCGAGTGCTGTGGCTGCTGGTAGGAGGAGTGCTGTTCGCTATTCTGGTGGCGCTGGTGATACAGATGTGGCTGCCCTACAAGTACGGCGCCATGAACCTGTACAGCTACGTCTACAGCGGCGCAAGTATCCAGTTCTTCCGCGAGAACGCACCGTTTATGGGCACTGTGCCCACGCATCGCGAGTACCCAAACGGACCGCTGTTTACCCTGATCGGCGCGCTGGTGTGTGCTTTGCTGAGCTATTTCCGCTGGCGTATCTCGGGGTTTCCCTTACATCCGCTCGGCTACGCCATGGCGCCGTCGTGGGGTATCGTGGTGTTCTGGTTTTCGATGCTGGTAGCCTGGCTGATTAAGTTGCCCATTGTGCACTACGGTGGGATGCGCACCTTCCGCCTGCTGCGTCCCTTCTTTCTGGGGTTAATCTTCGGCGAGTTTCTGGCGGCGTGCGTGTGGTCGTTGATAGCTTGGTTCTGGCAACTGCCCACGCCAACCTTCCCGTGGCCGTGATTACAGCAGCCCGCCCGTCACGCAGCTGAAAAAGCCCAGCACGGCGTTGAGCAGGAACACTTCGTACCAGTCCATCTCGATGAAGTAGCGCAGGATGAACAGGTCGATAAACCACGCCACGATGAGCAGCATCCAGAGCTGGGTGAGCAGTACCAGGAGGAGAGTAATGCTGGAGTTCAACACCATGAGCATGGTGATGGGTAGCATGGTGCGGTAGCCTTCCCAAAAGCCCACGTGGAACGGCTCCCCAGCGAGGCTGCCCGTGATGCGCACGGCAATCCAGAGGATGAAAGTGTCGAACAGCCACTTGAACGCGGTAAGCAGGGGCATCCACAGGATTGCCAGCGTGCGAACGCTTGCCAGTAATTCGAGGGGGGCAGGCAGACTTTCTTGCACCGCCTGCAACGCCTGCGCGAGGACGATGCCCAGTATCAGCCCAGCAAGCAATACCGTCAGCCCCACCGTCCAAAGCGGCAGGTTCAGCACTCGTTCCCGCCAATCGAGAGTGTCCACGGTCGTTGCATCAGCCTAAACTGCACATCTATCTCGGGCTGCCCGTCTGAGGGATAGAGCCGCTGGTAGCTACCATCGGGCTGCATGATTCGAGCGCGACGGTTGTCCTGCAAGTAACACTCCAGCGCTTGGTCGCGCAAATAGCGGATGTGTTCGGGACTCTCCACCGGGAATAGCACTTCCACCCGGTGGTCCAGGTTGCGGGGCATCAGGTCTGCGCTACCGAGGTAGATTTGTTCGTCGCCGTTGTTCCAGAAGTAGTAGATGCGGCTGTGCTCGAGGTAGCGTCCGAGCACGCTGATGACGCGGATGTTGTCGCTCATTTTCGGCACGCCCGGTCGCAGGCAGCAGATACCCCGAACAATGAGGTCTACCTGCACGCCCGCGCAAGAGGCTTCATACAGCAGGTCGATCATCTGCTTGTCCACGAGGGCGTTCATCTTCAAGATGAGGCGTGCGGGCAGTCCCTGTTCCGCATGGGCGATTTCGCGCCGAATCAGTTCCACCAGCTTTTGCCGCAGGTTCACCGGCGCAACCAGCAGCTTGCGGTAGTCGTGCTTTTTGGAGTATCCGGTCAGGTAGTTAAACAGGTCGGTGGCATCGGCGCCAATTTCCTCATCGCAAGTAAACATCCCGATGTCTTCGTAGATTTGGGCGGTGGTGGCATTATAGTTTCCCGTGGAGAGGTGAACATAGCGGCGGATGCGGTCGCCCTCCTGACGCACCACCAGACCCACCTTGCAGTGGGTTTTCAGCCCCACGAAACCGTACACCACATGCACTCCTGCCTGTTCGAGCCTTTGCGCCCAACCGATGTTGCTCTCTTCGTCGAAGCGGGCTTTCAGCTCCACCAGAACCGCCACCTGTTTGCCTGCTTCTGCCGCTTCCAGCAGTGCCTGCACGACGGGCGCGTTTTTCCCAACGCGGTAGATGGTCTGCTTAATCGCCAACACGTGCGGGTCGCGAGCCGCCGTGCGCAGGAACTCAACAACCGGCTCGAACGAGTCGTAGGGGTGGTGCAGTAGGATGTTGCCCTGTTGGATGGCGTGAAAGATGTCGGCCGTATCTGTGTTCTGCTGCAGGGGCGGTGGGATTGCGGGATGATACGGCGCGAACTTCAAATCGGCTCGTGGGATCTCCGCATACACTTGCATCAGGCTGCTCAGCCCCAGAGGATGCGGTAGCACGTACACATCTTGCGGATAGACCTCCAGATTCTGCATCAGCAGGTTACGCACCCGGCGGGGCATCTCGGGACCGATTGCCAGCTGCACGACAGAGCCGAACTTGCGCCGGTGGATGGTCTGCCGGATGGTTTCGAGCAGGTCATCTGCCTCCAGCTCGCGGATTTCGATGTCGGCGTCGCGCACGATTCGGAACGGGTAGGCTGCCATAATACGCATCTCGGGGAACAGTTCGTGCAGGTTGGCAATAACGATGTCCTCCAACCAGGTGAAATACAGATGGCTGTTTGAGTTAGGCAAACCAGAGTGGTCGGTGCGGTGCAAGGGAACCAGTCGGGGCAGGGTGTTAGGCACTTTGACCCGGGCAAACCGCTCGTTGCCCTCGTGGTCGGCAACCACCACCGCCAGATTCAGGCTGAGGTTGGAGATGTGCGGGAAGGGGTGCCCTGGATCGAAGGCTAAGGGCGTTAGCACTGGGAAGACAAACTCGTGGAAGTACTGGCTCGCCTTGCGTTGTTGCGCTGCCGTCAGTTTGGAGTATGGCAGGATGTGAATGCCCGCTTTGCGCAGCTGCGGGATAATCTGGCGATGCAAGCACACGACCGATTGCCGATAGAGCCGAAGCGATTTACGACGGATGCGTTCAATCTCCTCTTTCAGGCTCATACCGTCGGGCGGAAGCTGCGTGACCTGTGCCTCGATCTGCTCGCGGATGCCAGAGACACGCACCATAAAAAACTCATCCATGTTCGAGCCGAAGATGGCGAGGAACTTCAGCCGCTCCAGTAAGGGGTTGCGTTCGTCCTGTGCCTCCTCCAGCACCCGTTGCTGAAAGTCGAGCAGGCTCAGCTCGCGGTTGAAGTAGCGAATGCAATGCGTTGTTTCGCCCTTTGTTTTTGGCATAGTCGTGCCTACAGCGCTAACTAGACTTCGCGGTGCGTCCTATGATTTTTGCTACTTCAGGCAGCCGTTTCTGTCATTCTGAGCTTTAGCGAAGAATCTCAACGGCTCTTTGCACCCACCGAGATGCTTCACATGCCCTCAGCATGACGAGAATATGTCATTCTGAGCGTTAGCGAAGAATCTCTGAGATGCCTCACTGTCTTCAATGTCGCAACAGGTGTATCTACCTCTTCTGACCAATAGCAACCATCTGTTTCGGCGTGAGCAGCCACTGCAATACGGCAGCCGGTGCGCCACTCAGGTCGTCCACCGTCATGTGACAGACGCCGCCCTTCTTGAAGACAATCTGCAGGCGCGTCTCGCCCAGCAGCAGGTTAGCCAGTGCGCTCATATTCGGTTCGTGCCCCACCAGGGCAAGTGAGTCGACGCGGCTGTATTGCTTCAGTTCTTCCCACATATGGTCGGGATGGGCAAGAGGCAGCAGGTTCTCTGTGAAGACGATAGAGTTCTGCACCTCCAGCCCTTCGCGCAGGATTTCCGCCGTCTGGCGGGCGCGGACGTAGGGGCTGGACAGGATTATCTGCGGCGCTACGCCTAGCACCTTCAGCCCCCTCGTGATGTCGCGCATCTTCGCTCGTCCTTTATCGGTCAACGGACGCTGGCTATCGTCCTCATAGCCGACTGTGAAGTGTGGAACTGCGATGGCGTGACGCACCAGATACAGCTTCACGAACTGCCCTCCTCTCTTTGTGATGGCACAGACACAGTCTCGCTGGCTTCTTCGACAGGTGTCTCCGCTGCTGCCTGCTCCTCTGGGTCTGACCCTACTGTTACCACCTCCGCCACTGCCTCTGCATCGGTATGCGCGGGCATCGTCTCCTCTTGCGGGGCTTCACTGGAACCGGCCAGCGCGTACTCGGACGAGGTACTGGTCTCCTCGCCACAAACCTCCTCGCTCTCCGTCAAGATGCCAGCGGCTTCCTGCCACGGGAACTTTGCTTGCGGCGTGGCACGCCAGAAAGAGTGTACCCTACCCATGTTCTGAAGATAAACGTCTACCCGCTCGCGGTGAACTCGCTCGTAAAACTCACGCACTGAGGTGATGTCGATGCCGTCTTTACGAGGACGACTGGCGTACTCTTCCAGCGTGCGCAGCATGACTTCTGCGTCCTGTATCTCGCCCATGAGCGTCTGGTAGCTATGCATCTGTGCGGGCAGGTCTTCGGGCATATCGGTGAGCAGCGGTTGCACCACCTCGAAGCTATAGCGGAGGCGTTTGAAGGCGATGCGCACGCGGTGGATGGTCGCCACGTTGGCTGGATCCACCATTGCCAGTCGGCTCAGCACCGTGTGATAGGCGTCATCCACTGGAGCGAACACGTCGACCGATAGCGAGTGTAGAGACTTGACTGCTGCACGGATGGGCTTGGCAAAGGCGTTGCCCACGTCCTCGATATCCTTGTGAGCGCGGCGCAACAGCTGCTTTTCCGTCTTCTGCAGGTACCGGTGGAAGGGTTCGATTTCGGGCAGCTCCGAGAGCCTTTGACTTGTTTCCAGCAGCATCACCTGCGTATCTCGCAGGGCGTCAAAAGCGTCCAGATGCGCTTTCAGGTTGCGTCGCACCTTTCGCAGGGCCGGTGACGCCACGAAGAAGTTGAGAAAGTCCACCAGCGCCAGCAGTCGACGCATGGCGACGCGCAGGTCATGCACCGCCTCTTCGCTGAACTGCTTGCGGCAGAGTTTGGTCTGTGTACGCAGCGTGCGCAACCGCGTTTTCGCCGTCTTTTCTAACAGGCAAAGGGCATCTGCTTCCATCCCGACTTTCACCTCCTAAGCGATGTCTAGGGAGACCCCAAACACTTCTTCAAAGAGACTCTTACGCTTGCTAATGCGCCACTTTTCCAGCAGCATATCTCTCTCCCCCGCGATGGAAAGACACCATCGGTTCTTGTCCACGGGAACCAGCGTCAGGTCTTTCACCGCGTGGCTACGGCTGGTGTCCAAACTGTCCGCCAGGCGCAAAATGGCGGTTAACTTGGTAACGATGAGGCGGTCGCGCTGCGAGAGAGCCCGGAACTCCTCATCTTTGAGCGATGGCGACTCGCGACGATGGTAGCGAATAATCTGTGCCACGATGTCCTGTTGTCTGGGCGTCATGCCGAGGATGGGGCTGTTCTTCACGATGTAATAGCCGTGCTTTTCGTGGTCTACTGGCTGGATAAACTGTCCGATGTCGTGCAGCAACGCCGCCACCTCCAGCAACAGCTTCTCCTCTGAGCCCAGCCGGTGCAACGGCTCGGACTGATCGAACAGGCGCAACGCCATCTGCGACACCTGCATACCATGCTGGATGTCCATCCGGTATTTCTGCGCCAGCCTCAGTGCTGATGCCCGCACCTGCTGCTCGACGGAAGGGCGTTGGACGACGGCGGCAGGTAGCATGTCCCACAGGATGCCATCTTTCAGTCCCACGTGGGGGATGCGTATCTCGCGCAGCCCACTTTCCCGCGCCAGCATGTGTAGCACGATGCCTGCGGGGATGATGACATCAGCGCGGTCAGGACGTAAGCCTAATTTCTCGATGCGTTCTTGCACCGTCATCTTCCCGATGGCTTCGATGAGCGTCTCGATTTCATACAGGGTGATGAAAGCGTTACTGCGCCTGCGTAACAATCGGCAGCGGAGGTCGCCCAGCGCTTCGACGTTACCTCCTGTGCCGATACACATATTCAGACGCTGCGTGCCAATCTCGCGGTCGAGACGCTGCCGCGCCAGCCCGGCATACTCCCTCACCAATCGGCTGAAGGAGAGCAAATCGTCGGTCACACACCCGAACTTCTGCAACAGGCGCACGGTACCCAGTCGGTAGCTCTCGCTGGACAGAATCGTCTCGCCCTCGC